>NZ_BKFU01000023.1:0-49267 GCF_008980265.1 Acinetobacter sp. TUM15064
AAGCTATTTCACATAAAAATAGTTTATTAAATACATATATTTAGATTTATAAAAGCTATTAACGATACAACCATAGCAAATAGCAATCGTCGCAAAAAATTTACTTTTTATTTCTTCCAAAATTGCCACCTGCTACGTTTCGGTCGCTTTTCTTCAATACACACCAATCCCTTGAGTGCTTCATTATTGATGCTGTCATACATTTTTAAATACTCAGGATTCAGCTGTTCTCCGATATATTCAGGCGTATACGCTGTACAAAGTTTTCATAATGAACGCTCATACCATTTTTCTGCAACGTCTAAATCTGCATTAAAATAGAGCCCTTTTTCATATATATCCAATCTTGCATTCTGCATACGGGTCTTTCTGATCCGCCGCTTTCTGAATCCAATACACCGTTTCCTCTAAATTTTTTTCGGTATAGAAACCATTTAAATACCAATAACCCACTTGATACTGTGTGGAAGCTTCACCCTTTTGCGCATTCAGTAAGAACAGTTTAAAAAATAATTGTTTGGCTTCATCTAAATGTAAAAGGAATCAATTTTTCGGATCTGATCATTAATCTGATCAATTGAGTAATCCCTTGCGTTTTTAAGAAAATATTGTGCCTGCTGCAATGGGTTGTCTTCTGTAAAGGACGCGATTAATTGCATTGCTTCTACCCGCATCTCATCTGTCCCACTAATCCGGGCATCCAGTACCACATTTAAATGTTTTCGAGCCAATTTGAAGTCTTGATCAACACCTCGTCCCTCTAAATACATACAACCCAAACTTAAATCTGCCGCTATGACCTGACCTGCTACTTGTTGATATAGTTCAATTGCCATATCTAAATCCAGCGGTACACCTAAACCATACTCATACTTATCTGCTAAATTATTGATCGCGACTAGATTCCCCAAATCGGCAGATTTTGGTTTTAGCAAGCTCCCAAACTTTCATAATGGCTCAATCAAATTGATAAAACTCACCACTTTGATTGAGCCAGATAACCACATCACCCGCGCGAATCTCTTCTCCGCTTTTATACTGTAATGACATAATTCACCTTATTTTTTATTGTATATTTCCCCTGCGCAGTTTTTACCCAAAAAAAAGCCCGCATAATGCGGACTTTTTCAATAACTTTCAAAGACTAAGCGGATTTCTTCGCTTGTGCATTTTTACGGATCGTAATCATGATCAATTGCACTGCTGCAGGTGTTACCCCTGGAATACGATTTGCTTGAGCTAATGTTTCAGGACGCACATCTTTCAATTTTAAAGTAATTTCACGAGATAATCCAGAAACGACATCATAATTAAAATCGGCAGGAATTTTAGTTTCTTCCAAACGCTTCATTTGTGCAACGTCTTCATGCTGACGGTTAATATAACCTGCGTATTTCACCGCGATTTCAATTTGATCACCCACTTGTGCAGACACTTCTGAACCTGTGAGTTCTGCAATTTGAGCAAACGAAATATTCGGGCGTTTTAACAAATCAATCGCTGAGCACTCTTTCGATAAATCTGCACCCGTCATTTCGACAAACTTTTTGCCCATCGGGTTGTTTGGTGCCGCCCAAAGGTGTTGTAAACGGCCTGTTTCCAACTCAACTGCTTCCATTTTTTCACAGTAAGCAGCCCAACGCTCGTCATCTACCAAGCCCATTTCACGACCCACTGGCGTTAAACGTTGATCCGCATTGTCTTCACGTAACATCAAACGATATTCGGCACGTGAAGTAAACATACGGTATGGTTCTTTCGTGCCTAGCGTAATCAAGTCATCCACCAACACACCCATATAGGCTTCATCACGTTTTGGTGTCCACTGCTCTTGATCCCACGCACGACGCGCAGCATTTAAGCCTGCAAGCAAGCCTTGCGCACCCGCTTCTTCATAACCCGTTGTACCATTAATCTGACCCGCAAAGTACAAGTTATTGATGGCTTTGGTTTCTAAAGTAAACTTTAACGCTTGTGGGTTGAAGTAATCGTACTCGATGGCATAGCCCGGACGTAAAATGTGCGCATTTTCCATCCCGCGAATTGAACGAACCAACTCAAACTGCACATCAAATGGCAATGAAGTTGAAATACCATTTGGATAAAGCTCATGTGTATCTAGGCCTTCAGGCTCTAAGAATACTTGGTGTGAGTCTTTATCAGCAAAGCGGTGAATTTTGTCTTCAATAGATGGACAGTAACGTGGACCCACGCCTTCAATAACACCAGTATACATCGGTGAACGATCTAAACCGCCACGGATGATGTCATGGGTTTTTTCATTGGTGTGTGTGATATAGCAGTTGACTTGTTCAGGGTGCATAGATGCATCACCCATGAAAGACATGGTCGGTGATGGGAAATCACCTGGCTGCGGAATCATCACAGAAAAATCAACTGAACGCGCATCAATACGTGGTGGCGTACCTGTCTTTAAACGTCCCACTGGCAAATTCAATTCACGTAAACGGTGAGCCAATGAAATTGAAGGTGGATCGCCTGCACGGCCACCGCTTGATTTTTCAAGCCCTACGTGAATTACCCCCCCCAAGAAGGTTCCTGCTGTGAGTACCACTGTTTTTGCATCAAAGCGAATCCCCATTTGGGTCACAACACCTTTTACGGTATCACCATCAACAATTAGGTCATCTGCCGCTTGTTGGAAAATATCGAGATTAGCTTGGTTTTCTAAGGTGTCACGAATTGCAGCTTTATAACGAATACGGTCTGCCTGTGCACGCGTTGCACGAACGGCTGCACCTTTACGTGAGTTTAGGATACGGAACTGAATCCCCCCTTTGTCGGCAGCCAATGCCATTGCACCGCCCAAGGCATCAATCTCACGTACTAAATGCGATTTACCAATACCACCAATCGCTGGATTACAGCTCATCTGCCCTAAAGTCTCAATATTGTGAGTTAAGAGTAAAGTCTGTCGCCCCATACGTGCCGCAGCCAATGCTGCTTCTGTACCTGCGTGACCGCCGCCGATAACAATGACATCGTAAACTTTAGGATAATGCATAGTGGTAAGGAGATTAAAAAATGATAACGAAAGATTATAGCAAATTTTCAATTGTAAGTTGACTGCTTCCGTAGAATTTATTGTATATGCCATCAACGTATTAGACCGTTCAAAGCTAATTTTATGTAAGTTGACTTGCAGTACAATAGCAAAAAATCAACAAATGAATCGTTTTGTTACCTGAAAAGCCTTGTATTAATTTGATCATTTTTTATTCTATAAATTGATCATACAACAACCAAAGGTAAACATTATGAATAAGAAGATTCTTTTTTCATCCATTCTCTGCGGTTTATTATTTTCACCTTTTGTATCTGCCAATGACAAGGTCGAAAAAGTTTATGATAGCCAACGCTATCAACAAGTATGTAAAGGTAAATCTCAAGGAACAGCCGTCAGTTTTGCTTACCGTGGCATTATTTGGAATGGTACTTGTGAACCTCAATTTTTCCCGAGCTCAAAAAACGCCAACATTCATGGTGATGAGGCTGAATTAACCAGCATCTGCCACGGTGATCCTAAAGCAATGTCCATTAATATTGAAGGTAAAGAAATTAAAGGTAAATGTGCACTCGGATTTAGCGCACCAAAACCTAAAATGTAGATTAAGCCACTAAAATCAAGTTGTTTCACTAGGGTAAAAAATCGTCTTTTTTACCCTTTTTTTGCGTCTTGTAAATTATTGGATTCGGTATACACTCAAGCAAAGATGAAAAATAAAAACCAATAAAAAAGGGATTCCATGGATTCGGAATTATTTACTGTTTTTTTGCCTTTGACCTTGGCATTGATGATGATGGGATTGGGTTTACACCTACGACCCGTTGATTTTTATCGCCTCGCACAATACCCCAAAGTGATTTTTATTGCCTTATTTTCACAGTTAGTGCTACTGGTGGGCATTGCATTCCTCATTTGTAATTTTTTAAATTTATCTCCTATTT
Organism: Acinetobacter sp. TUM15064; assembly: GCF_008980265.1. Taxonomy (NCBI): domain Bacteria; kingdom Pseudomonadati; phylum Pseudomonadota; class Gammaproteobacteria; order Moraxellales; family Moraxellaceae; genus Acinetobacter; species Acinetobacter sp. TUM15064. The sequence continues at coordinate 3,970 of NZ_BKFU01000023.1, forward strand.
TTTCTATTGGCTTAATGCTTGTTGCAGCGTCACCCGGTGGGCCAACATCAACTATCATGACCTATTTATTTAAAGGAGATATTGCACTCAATATCACCTTAACTGCGGCTAACTCAGTCATCGCGACATTTACCCTGCCGTTTATTCTTAATCTCTCCATGATATATTTTTTGCAAACAGCTCAACCCATTGATATACCTGCAACAAAAATCGCAAAAGTCTTTTTCCTGACTTTAGTTCCAGTCAGTACTGGGATGTGTTTACGTTATTTTCTTCCAAAATTTGCCATACGACTACACCACCCTATGCGAATATTATCGCTTAGCTGCTTATTTTTTATTTTTTTCATTGCTTTATATCTAGAACGACACAATCTGATTCAATATATTTTTGAAGTTGGACCAGCAATTGCGTTATTTTGTTTCAGTAGCATGTTCATTGGTTTTTTTATACCTCACATTTCCAATATTACAGAAAAACAAGCATTAACCTGCTCATTTGAGATCACAATTCATAATACAGCGCTTGCGATTACTGTTGCACTGTCAGTATTGGGTAATACAGCCATGGCAATTCCTGCGGGAATTTATTCTATTTTCATGTTTGTTTTTGCCACCCTCTTTGGCTTATTGGTATCACAAAAAAAAGACCGTTTATTTTTCAAAAGGCAAAACTTAATAGACTAATTTCACAGCCGTTATTAATAATGATTTTAAGGAGAAAATAAGCGAATGGATTCTAGTATTATTACCATTTTTTTACCTATTGCACTTGCTATTGTTATGGCAGGTTTAGGTTTAGAGTTAACCCCAAATGACTTTAAGCGAGTTAGCAAACATCCTAAGGCTGTTCTTTTGGCATTGTTCTGTCAGCTCGTCATTTTGACCAGTATCGCGTTTGTCATTTGTAAAGTTTTGACATTACCCCCATTACTCGCAGTTGGACTCATGCTACTCGCAGCTTCTCCAGGTGGACCAACAGCAAACTTATTTAGCTATTTATATAAAGGAGACATTGCTCTCAATATCACCCTCACCGCAGTTAACTCAATTATTGCTGCATTCACCTTACCTTTAATTGTCAACTTTGCAATTCAACATTTTATGAATGATGGTCAACATGTGGGCTTACAGTTCTCTAAAGTCATACAAGTCTTTCTTATCATTATTATCCCCGTGTGCTTAGGGATGCTGGTTCGGTATTTCAGACCTGAACTCGCCGATAAACTAAATAAACCCGTTCGAATATTTTCTGTGGTATTTTTAATCATCATCATTATTGGCGCGGTGGCTAAAGAGCGAAGCAATATCATGCAATATATTGGTGATGTAGGCCTAGCTACTGTTCTGTTCTGCATCTGTAGTTTAGTTATCGGTTATTTTGTTCCTCGTCTTTTTGGTATCAGTAGTACTCAAGCACGTGCTTGTGCCTTTGAAATTGGTATTCATAACAGTACTCTTGCCATGACGATTGCACTGACGGTAATGGCGAGTACGACCATTGCAATGCCCGCAGCTGTTTATTCTATATTTATGTATATCTTTGCTGCTATCTTTGGAACATTGCTCAACCGTTATGCTCCTTCCGTTCAACCCAGTATAGAACAAGCCCCAAATTAATGTTGTGCATAAGGATGCTTCGGCATCCTTTTTTATTTTGAGGAATGCTGTCGAACTGCGCACCGTTCCGCTACAATATTTATTTATACATAAATATTAGGTTATTCCTGTGAAGTGGTTACAAATTCATATTACGGTTGATCAAGCGCAAGTCGATTTTACTGAAACCCTTTTAGAATCGTTGGGTGCAGTCAGTGTCACATTAGATGATGCAGAAAACCAAGACTTACTTGAACCACTTCCTGGTGAAACACCACTTTGGAATAAAGTTATTGTAACGGGTATATATGCGCAAGAAGACGACGAAGAAATTGATGTAAACGCATTAGAAACTTTTATTCGTACTCAAATGCCTGATGCACCGATGCGTAGCGAATTTCTTGAAGATCAAGAATGGGAACGCACATGGATGGATGCCTACGAACCAATTCAAATTGCTGACAAGTACTGGATCGTTCCTGAATGGATGGACGCACCAGAGCCTGATGCGGTCAACATTAAACTCGATCCAGGTTTAGCGTTTGGTACAGGTAACCATGCCTCTACATTCCTTTGCCTTCAATGGCTAGGTAAAACCGATGTTAAAGACAAAATCGTGATCGACTACGGCTGTGGTTCAGGTATTTTGGGTGTTGCCGCTTTATTGTTAGGTGCAAAGAAAGTCTACGCAACCGATATTGATCCGCAAGCTGTTTTAGCTACGGAACAAAATGCACTATTGAATGGTGTTTCTGAAAACCTATATGTCGGCTTACCAGATGAGTTCAATTTAGAGCTAGCTGACCAAAAAGCAGATGTTTTTGTTGCCAACATTTTAGCAGGGCCTCTCATGATGTTAGCGCCACAGTTCGCAACTTTAATTAAATCTGAGGGAGAGTTCGCACTTGCAGGTGTAATTGAAGAGCAAGTTTCTGATGTTTCTAGTGTTTATTCTGAATTTTTTGATATATTAGAGGTCGAAAAACGCGATGAAAACTGGTGCCGAATTTCGGGTAAACGCCACACCCTTTAAATGAACCACTAAAACACTATGAGCGACAAACAAACATCTTGCCCAAAATGCTTAACTATCTATAAAGTAAGTGTTGCACAACTGACCGTTGCACAAGGTATGGTTTGTTGCCCAAAGTGCTCAATGACCTTTAATGCCCTTTCACATTTGACGACGGGTCATGCGGTTAATGAGAATGAGGAAAAAGCGTCGAATTTGAATAACTATTTAGAGCCTTCAAATCCAGCGCTTTCATCCACTCATATCGACAGTATCCATTTTGATCTATCACAATCTGCTGCTCTTTCGATGACCACAGCGAACTTGCTCGATATTTTCAATTTGAAAATTGAACATTCCAACATTGATCTCAAAACCTATTTAAATAATTTAAATTACTTTAGTACCGATCCAATTGGTAACTATCCTGCGATGAACTTAGCTGAGCATAGTCCAGCTAAACCGCCAAAACGTCCCATGTATTATGTGCTTTGGGGAATGATCAATTTTGGTTTATTGGCACTATTGTGCTTTCAATATTTATGGTTTAACCCACATATCATTAATAACAGCCCAGCATTGGGTGCAACATATAACAAAGTTTGTCTTGTACTGAATTGTAGTAGCCTTCAGGAACGCTACAGCCTCATCAGTATTAATAAGTTAAAAGTTAAAAGTACAGGCTCACAGGAAACCCAGTTTTCAGGGGAGCTCATCAACTACCATGAAACGAGCTTACCTTTGCCGATCATCAAAGTGATCTTAAAAGAAGATGGTGAAATAGATTCAACTTATCAATTGCATTCCAATGACTATTTGATCGACAGTCTAGTTGGAATTAAGCGGATTCCTAAAAATAGTCCATTCAAATTCAAATTTAGCCTGCCAGTAAGCCGTAAAAGCTTCAATCATTACAGTTTAGAAATAGTCCAGCCCTAAAATTTAAAAAAAATGTAAAAAAAGTGAAAAAAAATGCAGTTTTCTTGCTCACTTTTTCTTAGACAATGGTATGATACGCGCCACGAAAGCTTAGTGCTGCAATCTCCTCAGTCTTTTAATACAAATAGAACATCAGCTAAAATACGCGTTATCCAAATATCGCGTATCGAGCAGATTTTTTTTGTTTAAAAAAGGTCAGTAACAAATATTTAACTATTGTTACGCTTATATTTCGACCAACTTAGCGATATTGTGGCATGCTAAATGTACAGTTTTAGAACTACTCGTTTTAGGATCTAAAACGAAGTTCATTTTAATTTTAGACCACTTTATATATGTCACTTTACCCAAGTGATATTTAGATTTTTCGGATTAATTCGCATGAATAGCAAATCTCCTATTTTTACTGCACAGTCTGATGTCGCTCTTCGTATTCACGTAGATCGCGCAGTTCGCCACTATTTTGCACAATTGCAAGGCGAGCAACCATCTCAGGTCTACGACATGGTGCTAGCAGAAATGGAGAAACCTCTTCTATCTGTAGTTTTAGAATATACCCGCGGTAACCAAACACGTGCTGCGGAGATTCTAGGTCTTAACCGTGGCACTTTGCGTAAAAAGTTGAAAGCTCACGGTTTAATGAGTGAATAAATGATAAAATGCTTGCGGCTTCCGCGGGCATTTTTTTTACCTGCTATTTTTGGCTTTTTTGTTTTAATTCTTGATAACTGTGACGAAGATCATGACCATTAAACGCGCTTTAATCTCTGTTTCCGATAAAACTGGCATTGTTGAGTTCGCTCAAAACCTTGTAGCTCTTGGGGTAGAAATTTTATCTACTGGCGGTACATATAAGTTGTTAAAAGACAACAATATCGCTGTAGTCGAAGTTTCAGAGCATACGGGTTTCCCAGAAATGATGGATGGTCGTGTAAAAACGCTACACCCGAAAATTCATGGTGGTATCTTAGCTCGTCGCGGTCTAGACGAAGCTGTGATGGCTGAACACAACATTGATGCGATTGATCTTGTGGTTGTGAACCTTTATCCATTTGCTGCAACTGTAGCTAAACCAAATTGCTCACTTGCAGATGCGATTGAAAATATCGACATTGGTGGCCCAACTATGGTTCGCGCTGCAGCAAAAAACCATGCGTCTGTGGGGATTGTAGTTAATGCTACAGACTACGACACTGTTGTTGCTGAGCTAAAAGCAAATGGTGCTTTGTCTTATGAAACTCGTTTTGATTTAGCCGTTAAGGCATTTGAGCATACAGCACAATATGACGGCATGATTGCTTCTTACCTAGGCGCTCGTGTAGGCAAGGAAGAAGGTCAAGCAGACAAGTTTGCACGTACTTTTAATACACAGTTAAATAAAGCTCAAGACTTGCGTTATGGTGAAAACCCGCATCAATCAGCAGCATTCTATGTAGAAAGCACAGCAACTGAAGCTTCTGTTTCAACAGCGAAACAACTGCAAGGTAAAGAACTATCTTATAACAACATTGCAGATACAGATGCCGCACTTGAATGTGTGAAATCATTTGCAAAACCTGCTTGTGTTATTGTTAAACACGCAAACCCTTGTGGCGTTGCGGTGTCTTTAGATGGTATTCAAGCAGCATACGACTTGGCTTATGCAACTGACCCTGAATCAGCTTTTGGCGGCATCATTGCATTCAACCGTGAATTAGACGTTGCAACTGCACAAGCCATTGTAGATCGTCAGTTTGTTGAAGTTATCATTGCACCGAGCATCGCTGAAGGCGTGCTTGAAGTCACTGGTGCAAAGAAAAATGTTCGTGTACTCGTTTGTGGTGAATTACCAGCAATTGACGCACGCCAAGCTCAACTTGACTATAAACGCGTCAATGGTGGCTTATTGGTTCAAGACCAAGACTTAGGTATGATCACCAAAGATGACCTAAAAGTTGTGACCAAACGCGCACCAACTGAAGCTGAAATTGATGATTTGATCTTCGCTTGGAAAGTTGCGAAATACGTGAAATCAAATGCCATTGTTTATGCTAAAGGTCGTCAAACCATTGGTGTAGGCGCAGGTCAAATGAGCCGTGTTAACTCAGCGCGTATTGCTGCGATTAAAGCCGAACATGCCGGTTTAGTGGTTGAAGGTGCGGTTATGGCATCGGATGCATTCTTCCCGTTCCGTGATGGTATTGATAATGCAGCGAAAGCAGGCATTAAATGTATTATCCAACCGGGCGGTTCTATGCGTGACGAAGAAACCATTGCTGCTGCGGATGAAGCAGGCATTGCGATGGTCTTTACTGGTATGCGTCACTTCCGTCATTAATTGATTAGAAGTCATATTTATTAATCCCCCTAAATCCCCCTTTGTAAAAAGGGGGACTTTTCACGTAAGAAACCTTGGTTTTCATGCGTGATCCCTTCCCTTTTTTAAAGGGAGGTCGGGAGGGATTCTTTTCTTTGAGGGATTTTTAGATGAACATTTTAGTTTTGGGTAATGGCGGTCGTGAACATGCATTGGCATGGAAAATCGCACAAGATGAGAAAGTTGCAAAAGTATTTGTAGCTCCTGGTAATGCAGGTACAGCGACAGAAAATAAATGTGAAAATGTTGCGCTTAACATTTTAGACAACCCTGCAATTATCGACTTTGCAAAAAATAATGCGGTAGATTTGATTATTGTTGGTCCAGAAGCACCACTTGTAAATGGTGTAGTGGATGCTTGCCGCGCGGCAGAGCTTCAAATTTGGGGCCCAACTCAATTTGCTGCTCAGTTAGAAGGCTCGAAAGCTTTTGCTAAGCACTTCTTAAAACGCCACAACATTCCTACTGCGTTCTACGATGTATTTACTGAAGTCGATGCAGCGAAAGCTTTTGTTGAAAAAAATGGCGCACCGATTGTGATCAAGGCTGATGGTCTTGCTGCGGGTAAAGGCGTGATTGTAGCCATGACCAATCAAGAAGCTTTTGATGCAATTGATGATATGTTAGCGGGCAACAAATTTGGTGATGCAGGTTCCCGTGTTGTAATTGAACAGTTCCTTGCAGGTGAAGAAGCCTCTTTCATTTGTATGATTGATGGTGACAACATTTTACCAATGGCAACGTCACAAGACCATAAGCGCATCTTTGAAGGTGATCAAGGTCCAAACACAGGTGGTATGGGCGCTTACTCGCCTGCTCCTGTGGTGACTGCCGATGTCTTTGACAAAGTCATGAAGGAAGTGATGCGTCCAACAGTTGATGGTATGAAAGCCGATGGTCATATCTATACAGGCTTCTTATACGCAGGCTTGATGATTGATGATGCGGGTCAACCACGTGTGATCGAATTCAACTGCCGTTTTGGTGACCCTGAAACTCAACCGATTATGATGCGTTTACAATCATCTTTGGTTGAATTAGTAGAAGCAGGTATTGCAGGAAAGCTTCCAGAAGAAGCACAGTGGGATGACCGTAAAACGGTCGGTATCGTACTGGCATCTAAAGGCTACCCTGAAACATCAAGCAATGATGATGTGATTTCAGGTTTAGATACACAAATGACCGATGCTAAAGTGTTCCATGCTGGCACGAAGGCCAATGAAAATGGCGAGATCGTGACTGCTGGTGGTCGTGTACTCTGCGTAACTGCGCTAGGGAATACAATCGGTGAAGCACAAGCCAAAGCTTTAGAACTTTGCCAAAAAGTAACTTTTGAGGGTGTTCAATATCGTAAAGATATTGGTTACCGCGCGATTGCTCGTGAAAATGCTTAATTTCAACTGAGTCAGTTAAGTTAAAAACCCGCATAATAATGCGGGTTTTTTTATTGATCTTGATTTCTCAGCTTTTTCAACTGACGCGGTGCCACACCAAACCAATTTTTACAAGCACGACTTAAAGCAGATTGTTCAGAAAAACCCAATACTGAAGCAATTTGGCTCATTGATGCTTTTGAGTCGGCTAAATATTGTAGTAATAATTGCTGTCTAAGTTTATCTCGGATCTGTTCGAAACTTGTGCCCTCTTCATCTAATTTACGTTGTAAGCTTCGCGGGTGCATCGCAAGCATACACGCAATATCCGTTTTATTGGCTTTAGGTCCAGACAAATGAATACGTATCGCATGTTGTACGCGATCACTCAATGAACCCTGATGACTGCGAAAGCTCCGCTCAAGATAACTATCCACAATTTCACGTAGACCATGATCAATACTAGCCAAAGTAATATTCAACATATCTTTATGTAAAAATAAGGCTGCATGTTGTTGGTTCTCAAGCACATCTGTATGAAAAAAACGCTTATACGTACTTAAAGGCGCGATTGGACTATGTGGTAATGTCACCTTCAGTGGCTGATATTGTTCACCACTTAAATAGCGCATAACACGATGACATACGGCAAGCCCAAGATCCATAGACTGGCGTTTACTCAAAATAGGAGTCGAATCATTTAGCTGTATATCAAAAACGATTGCAACAATATCCGCATGTGGCTCAAATAAATCGGCGGCAATGGCTTCATTAATATATAGCCGCAATGCCGAACCATGAAGAAACAATAAATCTGAACTGTACTTAATCACTTCTCGCAGTGTAGAAGCACTCTGTAAAATTAGCCCGAGCACACCTAAAATACCAATGTCTTGATACTGGGAAATACGTAAGCCAAAATCAGGACAATGGGTCTGCTGTGCACTATCCTCTAAAAGCTGAATCATTGCAGCGTGTGATATCCACGCATTATCATCTTGTAATTGCCCAAGTTGAATACCATATTTTTCCAATAACGGTATTGGGTCTATTCCCAATTGTTGCATAAGATCCAAGTATCCCCGTAAACCGGAACTATGCACCATGTCATCATGGATATTTTTATGGCGTAAAACCGCGAGCGAATCTTCCTGATTCATTCCAACAATTCCTGTCTCAACAAGTCAAAAAATAGACTCATTCTGTCAAGTTAACATATAAATGTCTCGGCAGAATAGCTCCAATGAACATTTTATTGCTTCATTGATACTGTATATCAAGCAAATAAAATATTGTCCTAAAAATGTAGCTCATGGATATGAAAACTACATTCATCATTAAAGACAAAAAAGGAAAATAGAATGAATTTTAAAAATGTCACTGTTGCAGGTAGTGGTGTACTCGGCTATCAAATTGCATTTCAAACCGCATTTCACGGCTTTAAAGTCAGCGTTTATGACATCAATGATGAAGTGCTTGGCAAAGCCAAAGCCAAATTTTTTGAATTATGTGAATGCTATAAACGTGATCTCAATGCAACCCAAGATCAACTCGACAATACATTTAACAATCTTAGTTATCATTCGAACCTTGCCGAAGCAGTCAAAGATGCAGACCTTGTGATTGAAGCTGTACCAGAGGATCCAGCTATTAAACGGGATTTTTATGAAAAATTAAGCCAAGTTGCACCTGAAAAAACTATTTTTGCAACCAACACGTCGACGTTATTGCCAAGCGAATTTGCTGAAGTGACTGGACGCCCAGCAAAGTTTTTAGCCTTGCATTTTGCTAATATGATTTGGGTGAATAATATGGCTGAAATTATGGGACATGCATCTACAGATCTTAGCGTCTTCAACCAGTTAGTTGAATTTTCCAAAGCGATTGGAATGTTACCACTGCCAATTTACAAAGAACAATCTGGCCATCTCCTCAACTCAATGCTGGTTCCGTTTTTAATTTCAGCACTGGACCTTTGGATAAATGAAGTGTCTGATCCACAAACCGTAGATAAAGCATGGATGAAGTCATTTGGTTCACCCAAAGGTCCGTTTGCAATCTTAGACATTATTGGCATTAACACAGTATATAACGTTGCAAAATTGCATGCCGATACCAACCCACTGATGGCACGTCTCATGGATCGACTGCAAACAGAATTTATTGAGCCTGGTCACCTCGGTATGCCAACAGGACAGGGTTTTTATAGTTATCCGAATCCAAATTATGAATCTAAAACCTTTTTACAGTAATTTGAGTTTTTAGCCTTAACCGCCTATGGCTATTCTAGGATAGTCGTAGGCAATACCAACGAATATGCTCGATTCTCCTGTCTTCACTACTATCTAAGAATAAACAGCGATAGGCTCAGTTTTTGCATTGACTCAAATACTCAAACAAACCTAATCATAAGCATTGAACTGCTTACATCTTTATAATTTCATCTGATTCAGCCTTTCAATCGCAGAAATATCCGCATTCTCGTCCGACACTTTATTCAGCTTATATCTATTTTTTGTATTTAGTTTAGATAAAATCTTATAAAGAACAAAATTTAAACAAACCATTATTTTTTAATAGTTTAATTAAAAATAATATATTGTTTTCACTATAAAAATATAAAGTACCGCGCCATTGCTAATCTTAAAATCAGATAAGTATTAAATTTTTATGCTCTATATCGAATATTACTTTGTTGATATGATGTGCAAAATTTAACGATTGAGCATATATGTTACTCGTTATTTGAAAAGCATCATTTTTTAAATATGAAGGAAACATATACGACTGATATAGCATTGCAAGCTTGCAAAACACACATTACAGTCTTATGCATCAAATCAGGAATGTCTGATTTAAAATCAATTAATCTCTCTATAGTTCAGGTAAGTGATACCTCATTTGGATGCTTACTCGGGAAGAAAAAATGAAAAAAATTCTAGGAATTGCACTGGGTTTATCTGTTGTTTTAACAGGTTGTAGTAAACCTGAAGCACCTGCAACAGATGCAGCTAAAAAGGATACAGCAACCACTGCTGAGCAAACAGTAACTATCGCATCGACAGGGTCTGATGCGGACATTTGGCGCTATATTGCAACTTTGCCAGAAACCAAAGAAGCAGGTTTAAAATTAGACATTAAAAACTTCACTGACTATGTTGCAATGAACACCGCTGTTGCAAACAATGAAGTCGATGTCAACGCATTCCAATCTTATGCTTATTTGGTTGCCTACAACGAAGCAAACACAGCGAAGATTGCTCCGCTTTCTACCACCTACCTAGAGCCAATGGGTATTTACTCAAGCAAAGTAAAAACACTGGCTGAATTTAAAAATGGTGCAACGATTGCGATTCCAAATGACGGTGCGAACGAATCACGTGCATTGTTATTATTACAATCTGCGGGTCTTGTGAAGTTAAAAAATGACTTTGACTTTGTGAAAGGTACATCTCAAGACATCGTTGAAAACAACAAAGCACTTGTCATTAAGCCTATTCAAATGGCAACGGCTGTACGTGTGAAAGACGAAGTTGATGCAATTGTGTTGGGGAATACCCTTGCAATGGAAGGTGGTCTAAACGTATTGAAAGATGCGATTTACTATGAGCCAATCGACCAAACCACGAAAATGAACGTCAACGTTCTTGCTGTGGCTGAAGCGCGTCAAAACGACCCTGTACTGAAAAAAGTTGGTGAGCTTTACCATGTCGCTGCAGTAGGCAAATATGTTCAAGAGCATTTTGGTGGCACAAAAATTGATGTGAACAAGCCAGTAAGCTACCTTACTCAAGCTAAATAGTAATATAATCAAATCAACGAAACAGGCAAAGTCTCTTTGCCTGTTTTTTCATTTTTGTGTAGTTTTTGACGATATGATTCAATTTAAAAACATTTCAAAGCACTATCAGCTAAAAGGCCAAACCATTCCTGCACTGGACCAAATCAATTTGGACATCCCAGAAGGCAGTATTTTTGGCATTATTGGCTATAGTGGTGCAGGTAAAAGTACCCTCATTCGATTGATCAATTTACTTGAACGCCCAACCCAAGGCCAAGTAATTATCAATCAAAAAGACTTTACTGCATTAGATGCAAAAGCATTACGTCAAGAACGTGCAAATATTGGCATGATTTTCCAGCATTTCAATTTACTGCAGACCAAAACTGTTGCAGCCAATATTGAAATGCCAATGAAACTTTTAGGTTATAGCAAAGCTGAACGTGAAAAACGTTTAAATGAGCTACTTGAGTTTATTGACCTCAAGCATAAAAAAGAAGCTTATCCAGACGAGCTCTCGGGTGGTCAAAAACAACGTGTCGGTATTGCTCGTGCGCTTGCCAACCATCCTAAAATTTTACTTTGTGATGAAGCAACTTCTGCACTAGACCCACAAACCACCAAGTCGGTCTTAGACTTGCTCAAAAAAATCAATCAAGAGCAAGGCATTACCATCGTCATGGTGACGCATGAGATGGATGTGATTCAAAGCATCTGCTCACATGTGGCCGTGATGGAACTCGGCAAAGTAGTTGAAACAGGCAAAACGGTAGACTTATTTAGTCGCCCGCAACATGCAACAACACAGAATTTTATCCAAACCATTTTGCATCAACAGTTACCGATTAAACTGCTGAATAATTTGGAACATAAGCACCATCACAGTATTTATCGCTTACAGTTCCTTGGTCAGTCTGCACATGAAACTGTGATTCAAAATTTAATTAAACAGTTTGATATTAGTCTCAATATCCTATTTGCCAACATGATTGAAATTGATGGCAATGTGATTGGCCAAATGTTTGTTCAGTTATTAGGGGATGAAACTTTAATTACTGAAGCAGTGGAGTTTTTAAAACAGCATGGTGTGGCTGTTGAGCAATCAGGAGAACTGGCATGAGAGATTTAATTGTCCAGTGGTTAACTCAAATTACCGCGCCGTTTTGGAAAAGTTCACTATCTATTGATCAGTTCATTACCGCTTTGCAAGAAACCTTTCACATGGTGTTTTTTGCAATGCTATTTGGCTGTATTTGGGGCTTTATTCAGGCCATCATTTTATTGGTGACACGCCCAGATGGTATTTTGCCCAACAAAGCGATTTATCACATTCTTAACCCGATTGTGAATGCCCTGCGCTCTCTACCCTTTATTATCTTGCTCATTGCAGTTCTACCTTTAACTAAACTGATCGTAGGCACCTCGATTGGCACGTGGGCGGCAATTGTTCCTCTTACGATCTATGTTGGACCCTATATTGGTCGTTTGGTCGAAACGTCATTGCTTGAAGTGAATGAAGGAATTATCGAATCTGCTCAAGCAATGGGCGCAACGCCACTACAAATCATTTTTAAGTTTATTTTACCTGAAGCACGTAGTTCACTGATTTTGAACTTAACCACAGCCACGATTAGCTTAATTGGCGCAACCGCGATGGCTGGTGCAGTAGGTGCAGGTGGTATTGGTGACCTTGCTATTTCTTATGGTTATCAACGTTTTGATACTAGTGTTGTAATACTCACGGTGATTGTGCTGTTGATCATGGTACAAATTGTACAATCCGTTGGGGATTGGTTGTCTAAACTGCGTTAACAAAATTAAGCTCTCAATATTGAGAGCTTTTTTTCAGATTTAAATTTTATATAATGACAACACAAAGAATTCAAAATTACGACTTTAAAATCATCACCATGAAAACACCCATTTTATTTCTAAGTATAAGTCTTTTGCCGATACTCAGTCATGCAGTGCCAAATACGTATGACTACGTCACCAGTGTGAAAGTGAATCAGGTCGAACTGAATGCCCCTGTGACAGCACATCAAGTCAGTCAATTATTCGCTCAATCGAATGGAAAAGTCAGCAAACAATATGCCGAATGTACAGGTAACTATGAATACAGTACTGCAAATGCCCAATACAAAACCCTAAAGTTTGAGATTTTTAACGAAGATAATCCCAAGATTCAGACTGAAAAATTCTATAAAGACAAAGCGAATTTCAAACAACTCGGACAAATCAAAGGCCGTGTTTGGCTTGACTGGAAAAGCACTCAAGCGATGAGCGAAAACATACGCGTACAAAATATTCAGATCACGTCGAATTATACTTTGCAGCAATTTAAACAAGACTTTAAATACAGTGCACACGGCATGGCAGCATCAGGTGAAGCTCAAGTTCTGCTCTTACAGCCCAGTGAAATCAAAGCTTTTTTGAAAGAACCACAAGACTTTGCCCCACCCTACACGGCTTATCTCAACTTTAGTTTTAAAAATGGACGGCTAAACAGTTTTGCCATTCAGCAAGCGGTGGCCTGCTAAAATCTTTTTATGCCAAGAACAAGGACTGACATTGCCTTTTCTAAGTTGTTTTGAACTTACTGACAATAAAATATACAGTCCAAACGCTACATGCTATTAAATTTTGCCAATTCATTTGAATCGCACTCAGAATGAAGGCAGAGCATGTTAAACTATTTAGCGGTTTTTGCAGGGACTCACTTATGCACTTTGTACATCTTGGTATTCATACAGAATTTTCAATCACAGAATCAATTGTACGTATACCTGATTTAGTCAAAGCTGCTAAGGCAGAAGGTATGCCAGCCCTTGCCATTACTGACCTATCTAACTTACATGCTGCTGTAAAGTTTTATGGTAAATGCTTAGATAATGGCATCAAACCAATTATGGGTTCAGAAGTTCGTTTGAACGATGCTGAACATCGCGTAACTTTATTGGCGATGAGCAATGTTGGCTGGCGTAATCTAACCGAACTGGTTTCCGAGGGTTTTATCAGCGGTCAACAGCTTGATATTCCTTGCGTTGCAAAAGACTGGATTTTAGCGCAAAACCACGACCTGATTGCTCTACTTGGCATGCAATCTGATGTCGGCAAAATGCTCTGTACATCAAATCCGCAAAAAGCTGAACCTTTACTCGAAGAATGGATTGCAAAGTTCGGCAATCGTGTTTATTTGGCCCTATGCCGAACAGGCCGTTCAGGCGAAGAAGACTTCAACTATGAAGCCTTAAAACTGGCTAAAAAATATAATATAGGTGTAGTTGCGCACAACGATGTGCATTTCATGAAAGAAATGGACTTTGAAGCACACGAAGCCCGAGTCTGTATTGCCGATGGTTATGTATTAGGGGATAACCGCCGACCAAAAAATTACTCTCCAGAGCAATATTTTAAATCTGGCCAACAAATGGCGGAATTATTTGCAGACATTCCCTCTGCAATTGAAAATACTTATCAGATTGCCAAACGTTGTAACGTTACCCTGCAATTAGGTAAATACTTCCTGCCTGACTACCCTATTCCTGAAGGCCATACCATTGACACCTACTTTGCACATTTATCTAAAGAAGGTTTAGAAGAGCGTTTAGACTTTTTATATCCACCAGAAACACGTGATGAATACTGGCCTGAAAAACGTAAAGAATATGATGATCGTTTAGAGTATGAAATCGGGACCATTCTTAAAATGGGTTTCCCGGGCTACTTCTTGATTGTCATGGACTTTATCCAATGGTCCAAAGGTAATGGCGTGCCCGTTGGTCCAGGCCGTGGTTCAGGTGCAGGTTCGTTGGTTGCCTACAGCTTAAAAATTACAGATCTCGACCCTCTCCCATACGGGCTACTTTTTGAACGCTTCTTAAACCCAGAACGTGTTTCAATGCCCGACTTCGACGTCGATTTTTGTATTGCTGGTCGTGACCGTGTCATTGACTATGTGGCGCGTACCTATGGACGCGATGCAGTATCACAAATTGCCACTTTCGGTACCATGGCAGCCAAAGGTGCTATTCGTGATGTGGCACGTGTCTTGGGTAAATCCTATGGTTTGGCAGACCGAATCTCAAAAATGATTCCGACCAAACCTTTAGGTTTAAGCCTCGAAGAGTCGATTGAAGCAGAGCCACAACTTAAAGACATTGTCACCAATCCATCCAACCCAGACAATGACGATGCGGCTGAAATTTGGGAAATGGCATTAAAACTCGAAGGCATTACCCGTAACACAGGTAAACACGCAGGTGGCGTGGTCATTTCCCCGACTAAAATTACCGACTTTTCTGCCGTGCTGTGTGACGCAGATGGTACAGGCCGTGTTGCGCAGTATGATAAAGACGACGTTGAATCTGCTGGTCTAGTAAAGTTCGACTTCTTGGGTCTACGTAACTTAACGGTTATTGAAGATGCCGTGAAGAATATCAATAAGCGCATTAAGCTCGATGTGCCTTTAGACATTGCCTTCATTCCGCTTGACGACAAAGATGCATACCTCATCTTTGCCAATGCCAACACTACAGCCGTCTTCCAGTTTGAATCCGTGGGCATGAAAAAAATGCTCAAGGAAGCACGTCCAAGCAAATTTGAAGAAATTATCGCCTTCGTATCCCTTTACCGTCCAGGCCCGATGGACCTGATTCCGGACTTTATCCACCGTATGCATGGTGGTGAGTTTGAATATCTCCATCCCCTACTTGAAGGTGTACTTGAACCGACTTACGGCATTATGGTTTACCAAGAACAGGTGATGCAGGCAGCACAGTATTGTGCGGGCTATAGCTTAGGTGGTGCGGACTTACTACGTCGTGCGATGGGTAAGAAAAAGCCCGAAGAAATGGTCAAACAGCGCCAAATTTTCACGGAAGGTGCAGCCAAAAAAGACATTGATGAAGCAACTGCCAACCATATCTTTGACTATATGGAAAAGTTCGCAGGTTATGGCTTTAACAAATCACATGCCGCAG
The DNA here is from genome assembly GCF_008980265.1 of Acinetobacter sp. TUM15064. Taxonomy (NCBI): domain Bacteria; kingdom Pseudomonadati; phylum Pseudomonadota; class Gammaproteobacteria; order Moraxellales; family Moraxellaceae; genus Acinetobacter; species Acinetobacter sp. TUM15064. The sequence goes on from NZ_BKFU01000023.1 coordinate 20,011, forward strand.
CTTATGCATTGGTTGCCTATCAAACCGCATGGCTCAAAGCGCATTATCCAGCTGAATTCTTAGCAGCAGTGATGTCATCGGAAATGCAAAACACCGATAACGTGGTGTTCTTGATTGATGACTGTCGACACAATGATATAGATGTATTGCCACCTTCGGTCAATATGTCTATCTATCAATTCCATGCTTCGGACGACAAAACGATCGTCTATGGACTCGGTGCAATTAAAGGCGTCGGTGAAGCCGCGATGCAGTCAGTCATTGACTCGCGTATCCAAGATGGGCCGTATCGTGACTTGTTTGATTTCTGCCATCGTATTGATCTGAAAAAAATCAATAAACGGACTTTAGAAGCATTAATTCGCTCAGGTGCTTTGGACTGCCTCGGCATTGAGCGCTCCAGTTTAATGGCGCAACTTCCAGAAGCAGTACAAGCGGCGGAGCAAGCTCGCTCAAACCGTGAAACAGGCATCATGGACTTGTTTGGTGAGGTTGAAGAAGTACAGCGTAAACCTGCCAAACCTGTGAAACCGTGGTCAGATGAAGTCCGTCTCAAAGGTGAAAAAGACACCTTAGGTTTGTATTTAACTGGTCACCCAATTGATGTATACCGTGCAGAGCTGAAAGCATTTATTCCAAATAAAATCAATGAACTCACCCCTACACGTCGTGGGGTAACCACTGTTTTTGCTGGTCTTGTAGTCGATGTAGCCAACTTTCCAAACCGAATGATGGTCACCTTAGATGATGGTACCTCCCGAATTGAAGTCTCTGCGAATCATGAACGCTTTATGCGTTTTAAAGACATCATTCAAAATGAAAAAGTGGTGGTGATTGAAGGTGAAATTTACGAGCGTGAAGGCTTTGACCGTCCAATGGGACGCTTGACCAAAGCATTTACCCTAAATGAAATTCGCCAAAAACGTGCCAACTGTATTCAAATTCGCCTTGACCCAACGCATAGTACAAAAGCACTGAACCAAGATTTGAAAAATATTCTTGCACCCTTCTGTAATGTCGATATGTGTAATCACATTCCGCTACAATTACTGTTGGACTACCCGTATGCCACGGCTGAATTGCACTTAGGGATCAATTGGAAAGTGGCACCGCTAGATGAACTGCTGTCTAAACTTCGTGACTATTTTGGTAAAGAAAATCTTCATGTGGAATATCAAGTCAAATCTAAAGCTGCCAAAGCGGTCAGCTATGAAGAAGCCAAACCAGTAGATGTACCACCGCCACCTGCGGATATGAGCATGGATGATGCCATGGACTTATATCAGGCTGAAGTCGGTCAGTTCTCTTAAATATTTTCAAATTTTAAAATTCATTGGAAAAATCATGAGCCAATTTGACAATGCCGCTGTTTCAGCGCATCTCTCCCATGTGCGTATTGTCATGGTCAATACTACACTCCCTGCGAACATTGGAAGCGCATTACGTGCCATGAAAACAATGGGACTCTCAAAGCTGGTTTTGGTTGCGCCAAAAACCTATCCACATCCCGATATTGATGCTTTAGCAGCGGGTGCAACTGATTTAATCGCGCAGATTGAAATTGTTGAAACCCTTGCCGATGCCATCAAAGACTGCCATTTAGTGTTTGGTACCAGTGCACGTAGTCGTACTATTCCTTGGCCTTTGCTAGACGCACGTCCTGCGGCAGAAAAATCAATTTCAGCAGTGCTGAGTGATCAACAAGAGGTTGCTGTGGTCTTTGGTCGTGAAGACCGCGGACTGACCAATGAAGAACTGGCGATGGCCAACTACCACGTTACTATTCCAGTCAATACAGACTATGGCGTACTGAATGTAGCTCAAGCTATTCAGGTCATCTGTTATGAAATGCGTATGGCAACTTTGGCTGCTGTAGAAAGTGGTGAAGATGAAGCTGCAACCATGCCTGTGACAGATACAGAGTCCATGCAGTGGGATGAGCCTTTGGTCACACATGAGCAAATGGAACAGTTCTATCCACACATTGAAAAAATGTTGGCTGAAATTGAATTTTTAGATCCAAAAAATCCACGATTATTGCCTTTACGCTTGCGTCGCCTTTTTGGACGTATACAATTAGATCGTATGGAATATCATTTACTTCGTGGTATTTTTAGTCGTGTACAAGCCTTAAATAATGGCACATGGAAAAAGTCAAATACGGATCAAATAGAGGATCAATCTAATGCTTAAACAGCTCAAAGAAGATGTACAAGCTGTATTCGCGCGCGATCCTGCAGCACGAAACACTTTAGAAGTTCTAACCACATACCCAGGTATCCACGCGTTGATCATGCACCGTATGGCGCATGAATTATGGAAAAAGGAATGTAAGGGCTCTGCACGCTTATTGTCTTCTTTCAGCCGTTTTGCAACAGGTATTGAAATTCACCCAGGTGCTAAAATTGGTCGTCGTTTTTTTATCGACCACGGCATGGGCGTTGTGATTGGTGAAACAGCTGAAATTGGCGATGATGTAACCCTCTATCACGGTGTAACTTTAGGCGGTACAACTTGGAATAAAGGCAAACGCCATCCGACTTTAGAAGACGGCGTAGTTGTTGGTGCAGGCGCTAAAATTTTAGGCCCCTTTACAGTCGGTAAGAATGCGAAAGTTGGCTCAAATGCAGTTGTGACAAAAGCAGTACCTGCCGATACCACTGCCGTTGGCAACCCAGCCCGTTTCATATCAAAAGATAAACCAAAAGATGAGGCTGAAACACATCGTCGTGATTATGCAGAAAGTATCGGCTTCCAAGCTTATGCTGCAACGCAAGACCAGTCCGATCCTATACTTGAAGGCATGCGCGTCCTGCTCGACCGTATACAATTGAATGAAAAACGGATGAACACCCTGTGCCAACGTTTGTCGTTACTTGATCCAACCTTTAAAAAACAGCAACAAAATGAACAACCCTTTAGTGCTGAAGAACTGAAAATTTTGGAAGACGTTCGCCGTGAATGTGAAGCTCAAAGCACTCCATCAAATGATTAAACATGAAAAGTGTTCGTTTTTGAAAACCAGCCTATAGCAAGCCTTGCATGTTCCTCAGAGTTTTCTTAGACTGACGGACATGCCTTTTACACCACTTCTTAAAATAATGAATGGATGAATCTTATGATGCTTAAACCCTTAGCGGTTGCTGTACTTACAGTGTCGTTTTTAACAGCGTGTAGCACAACCCCACCGAAAAATAATAACAATACCATTGTGTTTACTGAGCCTGAATTAACTGCACCGTTTTACGCATTAAATCCATTTAACTATGATGCGCCTCCTCCGTTTGAAATTAATTTAAAAAAGGCTGCTTCACAACCTGTAACCAAGATGGAAGTGACACGTTCTGATGATCCATCGAAGAAAATGGTTTTAGACACCAATAAGTTGATTATTCCAACTGTTAACAGCAAAGAACGTCAGTTGAAATACGCGGTGCTGGCAGGTGACAACGAAGTCGACATCACTGAAATTGATGACTTCTTGCAGTTGGTTGAAGGTAAAGCACGCCATTACCCACCTCGTTTTACAGAGCGCCAAGAACGTAAGGGTTTTGAGTCAAAACTAAAAGAAGTGACCCAGCAGTTAGATACGTTGGCATCAAAAGACAATGCATCATTTGATGTACTCATTCGTGCATTCAAAGCTAGCGTTATGGCTCGTAATTTAGACTTAGGTTCCGTGTATACCACCAAATCTTTAACTTATGCTCAGCGTATTTTAAAGCTTAATCAAGAAGACCCTGAAGCAAACTTCTGGTTTGGTTTTGCCCTGTCTGAAGGGGGTGGTCAACGTGAAGCTATGCCGTATTTAGATAAAGCCATGAAGTCTGGTGTTCAAGAAGCTTATTTAGCGAGTGCAAATAACTACATCGCGATGGAACAGAAAAAGAATGCGGTGCAAACGCTGAAAAACTACAAGTTGAAATACCCTCAAGAAGCTGAAGTTGCAGATCGCTTGATTACTGAAATTGAAAAACAAGGTCGTTGGAATGTTTGGCAAGTATTAAATACGAGCAAATAATTCGCTACTTTTGTAACACACTCTAAAATAGACCGAACTTTTCGGTCTATTTTTTTTTGAGCGAATTGATAAATCCGAGAATTATCGTATGATTTAAAAAATTCAAAAAAATAGATCGCAGTAGACTCGTTTATGCCTAAATACATCCGTAGCACCTTAATGCTCACTGCTCTGATTTCTATCTTGAGTGGTTGCCAAGTGGTCAGTGTAAAAAATCAATCACTGAACGTCACCATTAACAACGAACGTGAGAGTATTTTAACGCGCGATAAGCTCAGTGAAGCAAGTCTGAATGTGTTATCTATGACAGGCAGAGAAGCCAAAGTCTGTTCTGAACAGCCTGAGGAATGTGTGAACGAACTCAAACAAATTCCCCAAATTCAGGATGAGCAATTACTATCAACTGCAAGTGAACTTTATCTTGCCAAAGCACTTTCTTTAGAAAAATCATCGGCATGTAAAATCAGTATTTTGGCTAAGACGCAGTCAGAAGAAAAAAAGGCTGTTCAAAAGCAAAATTACCAAAACTGTTTAGATCAACAGCTCGGCATGCTCGATAAAAGTATTCGCTATAGTTATGCTTATATGTTTAAAACTAAACGTGGCCCACAAGATCGAATTTTTGATAACCGTCAAGTACAACTTCGGGACTTTTATAACCAAGCCATTGCCAAACTAGTTAGTGCTTATGGTTTACGTTATGAGCCTTCAGATGTTACGACCCAAATCCAAGTCGGCAAAAGTATTTATCGCATTAATTTCGACAAATATTCACTTTTAAAAAATCAAAAAATTGAACAACTCATGTCGACGTATAATTTGAACTTTTCAGGTTTGCGTTCAATTACCCGTCGAGATGGATTTGGTTCTGAGTTTTTAATTGTACTGCCTGCAGAACCTCACGACATCTCACCTGAAAAAACAAAATATATTGTTGATCCATTACATCATCAGTATACAAATGGCCATAATCCCAATATTCATAATGCTCGTTATTTAGCAGCGACCATCACAGCCCAACCTCGTTCTGCGGCAAGTGTGGATGAAATCTTAAATAGTCCAGAGTTTGAGATGACAGCCTATGATCCATATAAATATGAAACTGCTGAAATAGCTGGAAAGACTTATCCACTGGCAGCAAATTTTTCAGCACCATATGGCTTATGGCTAGCACAAAATAATCTAGGTAAGTCTGCTTATTTGTCACTGATAGATCGTGATGAACGCCTGACCATGCCTCATTTGTATATGCTTGAACCTTATAACCCGAACAAGAAAGTCATCGTTCTTATTCACGGTCTTGCAAGCAGTCCTGAGGCATGGATTCGTCTAACCAACGATGTAATGGGTGACCCTGTATTGCGTGAGCATTATCAAGTGTGGCAGGTTTTCTACTCCACAAACATGCCTATTCTGGAGAGTCGCTTTCAAATTTATGCAGTGATCCAACAAGCTTTTAGTCAAGTCGATAACAAAGCTTCTGCAAAAAAAGACGCAGTGCTGATTGGGCATAGCATGGGAGGCATTATTGCACGGCTTTTAGTCAGTGATGCAGACTTAACATCTGCAGCAATCAAATTACTTCCAGATTGGCGCGCCAAACAATTTAAAAATGATCCATTATTTAAATCCCGCTTAGATATTCAGCCAATTCCAAACTTTAGTCGTGCCATTTTCTTGGCAGCACCACATCGAGGAACAGAATTTGCTGACCGTTGGTTTACCCTTGCTGCGCGTAAAGTAATTAAACTACCAGGTGCTTTTTTAGGTGCATTAACTGATGTATTACAAAGTAGTGACCCTGATCTACAAGCATTTATCAAAGATATAGATAATGGGTTAATTCAAAATGGCCCAAGCGACCTCAGTAAAAACTCTAAATTTACTCAGTTAACTAAAAATATTGTTCCGTATAAGGGGATGAAATTTCACAGTATTATGGGGAATATGACCAACAGTAATGATATCAATGTGATTACTGATGATGTCGTACCTTATACCAGTGCCCATCTGGATGGGGCATTGTCTGAGAAAATTATTAAAGGTGGACATTCTATTCAGGAAACCCCTGAAGCGGTACTTGAGTTGCGCCGTATTCTGCGACTACACCTTACAGAATTGGGACTATATAAACCTTGATCATAAAAAGCCTAAACTTTTGTTTAGGCTTTTTTTATTTACTTCGTTTATATCAACAGTTGAGTCGTTAATAGGTACAGCCAACTACAATACTTCTCAACCCTTGTATTCGTGGGATACTACAATTTTTATTTAAACAATCCCACCATTGACCCGAAGTATTTGGGCATTGACCCAATTACTTCCTTCATTGACTGCAAAATCTAATACAGCAGCAATATCCTCAACTGTACCTAAACGCTCTAAAGGCGCCGCCTGAATTAACCGTGCAATCAGTTCATCACTTTTCCCTTCGAGAAAAAGCGCTGTTGCTGTTGGCCCTGGTGCAATCGCATTCACCGTAATATTTTTGCCTCTTAACTCTTTGGCTAAAATCGCAGTTAAAGACTCTATGGCAGCTTTTGACGCAGTATAAACACCATAAGTCTCAAGCTTCATACCCACTACACTGCTGGATAAGTTAATAATTTTACCGCCATGAGCCAAGCGCTTGGCCGCTTCACGCATGGTATATAATGGTCCTTTTAGATTGATTGCCAAAAGTTGATCAATCGTTTCATCATCCACATCTTCAATTTTATTGAGTCGCATAATGCCTGCATTATTCATCAGCACATCCAGTCTGCCATAAGTCTGAATTGCATAATCAAATAACTGAGTCACTTCATCTGAATGGCTAATATTTGCCTTAAATGCTGTTGCTGTTCCACCATTCGCTTGAATTTTTTGCACCACAGCATTTGCCTCTTGATCATTATTGGCATAATTAATGATGATGCTATGTCCTTGCTGGGCCAATAAACTTGCTGTAAATGCCCCTATACCTCTTGAGGCCCCTGTAATTAAAATTACTTTTTTCTGTTTTTCTTGCACTGCTGTATTCATTGATGACCTCATCGAGTGAAACTTACCATGGGATACGTTCTATGATACTGTTCATAAATAGCAAGATAATCTAGCCAGTTCTGACATCTTTATCCGAATTAGCCGAACAAAGGATCTACAAAAAGATGGATAAGTTAAATGCGCTGTCTGCTTTTGTACACGTTGTAGAGCAACAAAGCTTTACCAAGGCTGCACAGATACTGAACTTACCCCGTTCAACTCTCACCGATGCCATTAAGCAACTGGAAGTACAGCTCAACACACGCTTATTATTTCGTACCACGCGTCAGGTACGAACAACTGATGAAGGTCAAATTTATTACGAACGTTGTAAGTATGTCTTGGACTATATCAATGAATCAGATCATGATTTTCTCAATGCAAAACCTCAAGGAACCTTAAAGATAGAAGTACATGGAGTGTTTGCTGCGTATTTTATTTTGCCTCATCTGCATAAGTTTCAAAGTGAATATCCTGGCATTCAGGTACAACTGACAGAAAGTGACCGCTATGTCGATGTGATTAAGGAAGGCATTGATTGTGTTATTCGTATTGGACAACTGAACAAGAGTGAACTAATTGTAAGACACTTAGGTCATTTGCAACAAATAACTCTTGCGAGTCCAAGGTATTTGGAAAAGCACGGTACTCCAAATCATTTAGATGATCTGCATGAGCATTTTATGGTGGGCTTCTATTCAAGTGGACGCCAGAAACATCTGCCACTCGAATTTATCATTCAAAACAAAACGCAACTTTATGACTTGCCTTTCAATATTCAAGTCAACGGAGCAAATACCTATTCAGCCGCAGCCCAACAGCATTTTGGGATTATTCAAGTGCCTCACTATGCTCATATCAAAGTGCTAGAACAAGGATTGCTTTGCCGAATTTTAGAACACTATACTGTACCGTCTATGCCTGTGTCTCTGCTCTATCCGTCTAAAAGATTGGTTTCACCTAAACAAAAAGTCTTTATTGAATGGATATTACAATTGTTTAAGGATCATCCCATCGTATAATCTTGGGTCTTTTTATGAATCAATATTCAACCTAGATAAGCAAGAAAATACCAATACCTTATCTTTCCAAAAATCGTAGCCCCACGCCTGCAATGGTAAAAATATATTTTGGAGTGATCGCAGAATCTCTAATTTTGGTACGGAGTTTTTTCACCAAGATTCGAAGATAATGGGTATCTTCTTCATGGCTAATGCCCCATAACTCGGTCATAATTTGCTTTTGCGTAACGATCTTACCCTGATGGCGAATCAATAGTGCTAACAGTTGAAATTCTTTTTTGGTCAGAATAATTTCTTCATTCGTGAACCTCACTACATGTTCAGCCACATCCACAGATAATTGACCATCATCAAATACAATATTCTGTTCAGACTGTTGTGGTTTATTGCGAAACATCACCCGAATACGGGCACATAATTCCTGAATGCTAAACGGTTTGGTGACATAGTCGTTTGCACCTGCATCGAGCAATTTAATTTTTTGATTTTCATCAGGACGGGCAGATAACACAATCACAGGAATATCTGACCATTGTCTCATCTCGGTCAACACCTGCTGCCCTTCCATATCAGGTAAACCCAAATCTAAAATCAGTAAATCCGCACCCCGTGTTGCCAAAATTTCTAAGCCTTTCATGCCATTTTCAGCAACATGCACCTGATAACCTTGCGCACGTAAGGCAATGTCTAAAAATTTTCGAATTTGAGGTTCATCATCAATAATCAGAATTGATGCATTTGGATAAATTGTTTGCGGCATAAAAGATCGTTTAACCCTGATGTAACGGTAATCGTATGCGAATTAAGGTGCCTTGACCATCTGTTCCAGCAAAAGCTTCAATACTGCCCATATGTGCGCCAATAATGGCTTTGACAATCGCCAGTCCTAAACCTGTTCCCGTTTTACCACGATCACCACGCTGCATGGTGTAGAACATATCAAAGATTTGCTCGCGTTCATCTTCGGGAATGCCAATCCCTTGGTCGATAATGTCAATTTGCAGAAATTGTTCCTCTTGCTGAATCTTCACTTCAATCGAAACATCATTTGGTGAAAATTTAGCGGCATTTTCCAAGACATTAAAAATGGCTTGTTCAATCAAAGCAGGATGCACATACAATTGCGGAAGTTCTTCCGCCAAAGCAACTTCGATTTTCACCTCAGGCTGATAGCGTTTCAGTCGTTGAGTTGCCGAGCCAATCAGTTCATCTGCACCGATCCAAGCACGACTTAAAGTCAAACCCTGATGACCTAATCGAGTCATATCTAATAGGTTTTGTATATAACGATCCAGTCGTTCCCCTTCAATGTGAATAGTGTCTAATAATTCATGCCGATCGCTTTCAGGCATCTGTTCGCCATAATATTTAAGCGTATCTGCTGAACCAATCATCGCTGCTAAGGGTGAACGTAAATCATGCGATACTGAAGAAAGCAAAGCTGAACGTAGCTTTTCCGTTTCAGCCACTACTCTAGAATTTTCTAACTGTAAAGACAGTTGTACCCGAGCAACAGTTTGCGCAATATCTTCAATCATCAACTCAGTTAAACGCTGCAATTCAAAGCTAATCGTCTGAGCATTTTGATGAAACCGAATTGCAATTACGCCATATTCTTTCACCAAATTTAATGGAATAAACCACCATTCAGAATTAGTCAGTGTGTTGGTAAAGCATCCACAGGGTTTCGCATTCTTCTGCGTCCAATCTGCGGCTATTTGATCTTTTTCATTTAAAGCAGAAACATCACCTAAAGACTGATTTTCAACTTTTAACCAGACCGTCGCATTTAATGAAGTTTCTAAATGTTGTTTGGCGACGGTTAATACCTGTTCAATATCCACGCAGGTCGATAGCTTTCTTTCCAATTCTTGCAACTGTAACGAGACTGAATTTGCAGCACGTAAACTCAATACCTGCGCACGTAATTGATTGGCTAAACGCCCGACCAGTAAGGCTGAGACAATGAACGTAATAATGGTAATCACGCCTCGTTCAGCACTAATCATAAAAGTAAATCGAGGTTCGATAAAAAAGTAGTTGTAGAGTAGAAAACAAATGAATACGCTGATAATCGTGATCAACATGCGGGCGCGTATCGCAACCAATAATACCGTCACAATAAAAATTAAGGCTAAGTCACTATACCCAATAAAATGATCACTGATTGCGGCCACAATCAGTCCTAGCAACACAATGATAATACTTTCAAACACTTCACGTTGATTAAACGCTAAACCTTGTTCCAGCCAAGATGAATGAGCCACATCTTTCTGCAAACGCTTTTCATTATTTTTGGCTTTTAAAGGCTGAACAAAGGTGATTTCAAAAGGATGCTGTTTCTCTAACAGTTGATCGGCAATATGATCTGAGAATAGGCGCTGCCATAACGATTTTTGAGGGCTTTTACCAAGTAAAATATTAGATGCACCATAATCATAAGCTGCCTGTAAAATGGTCGATGCAATATGATTGCTATAGAGTAAATAAGTGTCTGCACCGAGCTTACGTGCTAGATTAAAAGCCTTTGTCACTGCAAAGGATTGGGTCGTTTCAACCTTACTTTTTTGAATCGAAATGACGCTCCACATTGCATTGCGTCTTTCCGCAATCCGATGGGCACGGCGCACCAAATCTTCTGAAAACTCAGAACCATCTATCGCCAACATGACATGATTTTGAATCGGGATGATCTGCCCTTGTGCAACAAACTTTTCTCGATAATCAATATCGACCTGCCCTGCAACAGTTTGAATTGCCAGATCACGTAACGCTGTCAAATTTGCAGCTTTAAAAAAACCTTGTAATGCATGAGGGGCAACATCGGCGAAATAAATCTTGCCATGATTCATCCGTTCTAATAATTCAGGAACAGGTAAATCAACCAATCGAATATCTTTCAAACGTTTCAGTAATGCATCGGGGACGGTTTCAGTTACCCGAATCCCCGTAATTTGAAAAACCACATCATTCAGACTTTCCAAATGCTGAATATTTAAGGTGCTATAGACATCAATGCCTGCATCCAACAACTCATTGACATCTTGCCAACGATATTCATGCCGACTATTGGGTACATTGCGATGGGCAAGTTCATCAACAAGTACAATTTGAGGCTTTAATTTAAGAATTTGGTCGAGATCCATCTCATCTAACATTCGCCCTTGATATTCCACAGACTTTCTTGGAATAACATTGAGCCCTTGAATCAAAGCTTCGGTGTCAGATCGACCATGAGTTTCCACCACACCGACCACCACATGCTGCCCTTGCTGCATCAGTTCATGCGCTCGGGTCAACATGGCATAGGTTTTCCCGACTCCAGGTGCTGCACCCAAGAAAATGGTTAAACGTCCAGACTGTTCACGTTGACTATGTGCCAACCACGCATCTGCTTTGTTATTACGATCAATCTGCATAAGTGCGCTCTATTAACGAGGTGTAGATGACAATTGATCTAAGGCTAGATTCAACTGCAGTACATTGACTCGCGCTTGCCCATAGACGCCGAATTGTGCAGGCTGAATTTGTTGTTGTACCAAATCACGCACTCGCTGCTCAGGTAAATGATGTTGCTGTGCCACACGTTTCACTTGTAATAAAGCACTTTCAGGTGAAATATCTGGGTCGATTCCGCTTCCTGAAGCCATCACCATCTCATTTGGCACTTGTTGCTCAGTAATATGATTATTTTTTGCAAATTGCACTGTTCGTTCTTTAATTTGTGTTTGTAAATCAGGATTAGAGATTGCCAAATTACTGCCTGCCATGCCATCTACATTGTAATTTACCGCACTCGGTCGCCCATGGAAATATTGTTCACTAACAAAGTTTTGTCCTACCAAACTTGAACCAATAATTTTACCATTCAGTTCAATAAAACTACCATTCGCTTGTTTGGGAAAGATCAACTGCGCAATGGAGACACTTGCTGTAGCGTACAACATGCCTGCAATGAAAAAACCAACTGCAACCAAACCGAGGCTTGGACGTAGGACTGAATGTCCTTGATTAGATAATACTAAGTCCTGTTGATTCAATTGCTCATGACTCAATAAAGTATTCATTTCCAACTCCTAAATCCACAATGACACAACAAGGTCAATCAGCTTGATCACAATAAACGGAAAGATCACACCACCTACACCGTAAATCAGCATATTACGGCGTAACAATTGCAGCGCACTGGCAGGTTTGAATTGAACGCCTTTGAGTGCCAATGGAATCAACATTGGAATAATCAAAGCATTAAAGATCAAAGCTGAAATCACGGCACTGCTTGGACTACTAAGCTGTAAAATATTCAGTACTCCAAGTTGTGGAATCGCCACGGCAAACAATGCAGGTAAAATCACAAAATACTTAGATACGTCATTTGCCAACGAAAAAGTGGTTAATGCTCCACGAGTAATCAATTGCTGTTTACCAATTTCAACCACATCTAGCAATTTGGTTGGATCAGAATCCAAATCCACCATATTGCCAGCTTCTTTGGCAGCTTGCGTACCCGAATTCATGGCTAAACCAATATCTGCCTGTGCCAAGGCTGGTGCATCGTTAGTACCATCACCGACCATTGCGACTAATTTTCCTGCTGCTTGCTCGTTACGAATACAAGCCAATTTGTCCTCAGGTCTCGCTTCTGCAATATAGTCATCCACCCCTGCTTCAGCCGCAATCGCAGCCGCAGTCAATGGATTGTCTCCCGTGACCATAATGGTTTTGATGCCCATCTCACGTAGCAGCGCAAAGCGTTCTTTAATCCCTTGTTTAATCACATCTGAAAGTTCAATCACCCCTAAAATACTGTGATTCGAAGCAACCACAAGTGGTGTTGCACCTTTAGAGGCGACTTGTTCAACACGGGTTTTCAGCTCAATATTGTCTTTAATCTCTTGATGGGTAAAGTTAAGGATGGCATCGACAGCACCTTTACGAATCGTTTGTCCAGTTGCTAGATTTACTCCTGAAAGACGAGTTGAGGCACTAAATTGAATGAATTCGGCATCTTTCGGCTCTTGAATGCTTTCGCCTAATTCCTTCCCAAGACTGATGACCGACTTCCCTTCAGGCGTTGGATCAGCAAAAGAAGTGAGCATTGCTGCTTGACGTAACTCACTTGGTGTCACACCTGCCAATGGATAAAAAGCGGTGGCTTGGCGATCTCCATAGGTGATCGTGCCTGTTTTATCCAACAACAACACATCAATATCACCCGCAACTTCAACCGCTTTCCCTGATTTTGCTAAGACATTGGCTTTTAAAGCGCGGTTCATTCCCGCAATCCCAATTGCAGGCAGCAAACCACCGATCGTGGTTGGAATCAAACATACTAACAGTGCAATCAGCAAGACCATACTGATTTTGATCCCGACCATTGAACCAATCACAGGTAAGGTCAGCACCACCACAATAAAAGTGATGGTCATAATATTGAGTAAAATACTCAATGCGATCTCATTCGGTGTCTTTTGACGGTTGGCACCTTCTACCAAGGCAATCATACGGTCTAAGAAGCTATGCCCTGCCTCATTACTGATTCGAATAATAATTTCATCCGACAAGACCTTAGTACCACCAATCACGCCTGAACGATCGGTATTGGCTTCACGTAGTACGGGTGCAGATTCACCTGTGACAGCCGATTCATTGATAGTCGCAAAACCCTGAATAATCTCGCCATCCGCAGGAACAATTTCACCTGCCTTGACGATGACTAAATCATCTTTTTTAAGTAGATTGGCAGAAATCACTGTCGGTACAGCATTTAAATCGAGAATACGATTTGCAGTTAAGTTTTCACGCGCCTGACGTAATGATGCTGCTTGTCCACGCCCTTTGGCTTCTGCAACCGCCTCAGCATAATTGGCAAATAAGACCGTGACCAATAAAATCAAGCTTAGAATCAGGCCAAAGCCAAGACTAGCATTGCCCATCAAGGTGGCAATGACCGTTAAAATTGTTCCCACCCAAACACATGCCATCACTGGATTTTTAAAAGCGTGTTGAGGTAGCAATTTATGGAATGTTTGCTGAATAATTTCTTTATTCAAGATATCCATCTGTTGTGTCGCATTTGAATGTTTCATTGTGCTTGCTCCACACTTAAACTTTTATCGACAAATAGTCAGCAATTGGCCCAATCACCAACACTGGCATGAATTGCAACAAGGTCAGAATCAACACGATCCCAATCAAGGTCAACGCAAAAGTTGGAGATTCAATATGTAAAGAACCCTTACTTTCGGCTGCTTGCGGTTTGGTTGCTAAACTCACTGCGATCAAAACTGGAATAATCAACACGCTATAACGCCCTGCCAATAAAGCCACACTGGCACTCAGATTCCACCATAAAGTGTTATCGCCTAAGCCTTCAAAACCAGAGCCATTATTGGCGTAGGCAGAGACATACTCATAAAACACTTGGCTAATACCATGAAACGCTGGATTGGAATTCCCTGTAATCGATGGAAATGCTATGGCAATCGCCGTCAGACCAAGAATTACCACGGGTTGTAATAAAATCACGAAGGCCAATAACTTAATTTCAGTGACTTCAACTTTTCGACCAAATAATTCAGGGGTACGCCCTGTCATCAAACCTGCGATAAATACTGCGAGAAATAGGTAAATAAAGAACTGTAATAGACCACAACCAATCCCGCCCCAAATGGCATTGATCAGCATATTGCACAGTTCAACCAATCCTGTCAGTGGTGAGGCAGAGTCATGCATCATATTCACAGAACCGTTGTTGACTTGTGTGGTCAAACTTCCCCACAGTGCCGATGCCTCAGCACCAAAGCGAACTTCTTTCCCTTCCATCAAAGCAATATTTGGAATGAGCGAAGATTTTTCAGCCCACAGGGTCAATAGCGTTGAAGAAAGTGACATCAACAACATTGTGCCAAAAATCATCCACATCAGTTTCTTACGTTGAATAAAACGCCCAACCATAAACACCGCAGAAAGTGGAATCAGTAAAATCGCAATCATCTCAATCACATTGGATAGTGGCGTTGGATTTTCTAAAGGCACACTACTGTTTGGGCCATACCAACCGCCACCATTACTACCCAGTTGTTTAATCGCCACCATGGGCGCAACTGGACCGAGCGGAATATGCTGTGTTTGTACCTCGGAACTTTGATCTAAGACCTGCGCTGTTGGTCCCGCAGATAAGGTTGCTGGCACACCTTGAAAAGTGAGCAGTAAAGAAAAAATTAAACCAAGTGGAATAAAGAATCTAAACAATGGTCGGATGATATCCATCCAGTAATTACCTAGATTAATATGGTTCCAATTCTTTTGATCTGAATCTTCCGCTTGACGTGATTGCAGGAATAAAGCCCTTAACATGGCGACCAATAAAGCAAGTCCCATAATCGGAGACAAGTATTGCAAGCCAACGATCACCGTCATTTGCGATAGATAAGACAGTTGCGCTTGCCCTGAATAATGCTGTTGATTGGTATTGGTCAGAAATGAAATGGTGGTATGTAAAGCCAAATCCCAATTCATATTTGGAATATGATCAGGATTCAATGGCAGCCATGCCTGTGTCATTAAAATAGTGACACTCGCCACTAACAACAAGATATTACTGAGTACAAAAGCACCTAGATATTGTCGCCAGTTCATACCCACTTGCTTCACATTGAGAACCGCGTAGATCGGTTGTTCAATCCACTTAAAGAAGCTATCACTCTTCATTGGTTTGGTTTGCATGACATCCGCAAGATAGTGTCCTAACGGATAAGCCAGCAGCAATGAAAGGATAAATACTGAAATAAATTCCCACATAGCATATGCCATTAAAAATAGGTCAGCTTTAGTATGGAAATTGAAAGCGTAAATTCTCTATATTGAAAAAAGTAAGACGCGTAAATTTTGCGTAAATTTATTTAAAATAATCCATCAAGAAATACATCAAAACTCGCAACCTGTTTAAGCTGATGCCTCCATAGCATGAATCATCGGCTTATTTTTATGACAGAGTTGATAAGCATATAAACATGCGTAAATTCCTACCAAATAGCCTAAAAACTTCGAGTTTTGCTCGTGACCAAAGTGTATGCCCCATTGAGCACGCTGAATAAAGTTTTTATTTTATTGCATTGGCTTAGATCATATTTATCACCTTTCAATCAACGAAACAGATTACATATTGCTACGCTGATAGCTCATTGAATCTATCTTGTGCTCTTTACAGTGTATTTAAGTTCATCACTAAATATAGCCAGTTGATGTGTATTCATCAGGTGAAACATACGCTGCTCACATAACAAACTTTTGAATAGGCAACTATCGTCAGGATTTAGCGCCGTAAAGATAATTGTGGAAATACTGAGCTAAACACAACGAATTCTGCAATATGAGGAGTTCTGCTTTAAAAATTTCCAATAGGTAGTTTCAAATGTGAGGAACTCATCACCCATTACACAAAATAATGGGGTACGGTCAAACATCAGGACTGTGGCTATGAATCGAGTGTAGTAACCGAAACCAATATCTTTGACCCTTCTCTGCTTCAAGCTAATTTCTTAGCTTAGATTTAGGTTAATATCGTACACTTATCCATAAAATCGCTAATTTTTCTTGTTAAACAGTAAAACTAAAAATAGCTTTCTTGGGTCCTTATTTTAACTATAAGTTATTATTTTTCTTCATACAGTTCACACTTTCATTAATTAAGTGTAATTTGATATAAGCGTAATCCCTGTTTAAGATAAAAATATTGGGGGGGATAAAAAATAGAATGAAACTGGAAGCATCAACACTATTCAAACAAGAGCAAATTGATCTTTTAATTGCTCGCGGACTAAATTTGGTTCGATTCCCTAAAGGGCTAGAGACGATCTATAAAAACCTATACAGAAATGGGGCGGCTTTGGAATTTCGCTATCGTGCCCCTATCATTTTAGGACTATATTTGTATCTATGTATAGGGACCTACCAAATATTGCCAACCGAAATACGTTCTGAATGGATCATGTTTTATGGTTGGGTCGGTTTAATCATTTTTTTCGCATGGTTTCTTTCTTTTATTCCAACAATGAATAAATGGTTTGAACATTATGTTTGTCTAGGATCTGTAGGGTCTGTCGCTCTTACTTTCACATTAATCAATGTATTGGAACAAGGTCAAAATAATGTACTTTTTCATGCTGCAATGATGTATGCAATTGTTATTATTTATGGTTTTGTCGGGATGAGATTTTATACTGCTGTGATTGCAGGTTGGTGCGGTGGTTTAATTGGTATAATTGTAACTACATGGCTAAACATCTCTATTGATTGGACTTTTTTAAATCGAACTTATACATTCAGTAGCTTTCTTGGTATGGCTTTAGCTTATGCAATTGATCGCCAACATCGAGAAAATTATTTGCAAAATTGTATGATCGAATTAAACAGAATAGAACTTAAACACCAAACAGAACAACTTTCAATATTATCAAATCATGACCCCTTAACAGGTTTAGCTAATCGACGCTATTTAGACAAAGTTCTCGAAAATGAATGGAATCGCTCAATAATTCACCAAACACCCATTACAATCATGATGGTAGATATTGATTGCTTTAAACAATATAACGATACATTAGGTCATCTTCATGGTGATGATTGCTTAAAGCAGATTGCTAATATACTAAATTCAGTACCTTCAAAAAATAATGATCTTGTTGCTCGCTATGGAGGTGAAGAATTTCTATTACTTTTCACTTTAACAAATGAAGATCAAGCTCTGATTAAAGCGAAATACTTAATGGAACGCATACATGAAATTGGAATTATTCATCCACAGAGCAGTATTTCCAAATATCTGACAGTGAGCGTTGGGGTCGCAACTATCATTCCTAACTTGAATAATAGCCTTTCAGAATTTATTGCTCATGCAGATCACGCCCTATATATCGCTAAAAGCAATGGAAAAAATCAATTTCACCTGAGTACGTCATACAAGGAAACTCATCAAGTTTTGTAGCTGGGCGTATTAGCTCAAACCTGAGCTAACAACTGCCAATATTTGATTAAAACTATCAAATGAAATTTGAGCTAAATTCCAATGACCTTTGCTCGCAACTAATGTTTCAATCTTGCACAGCAATACTGCCCATCTGCCATTGCACTCCTTATCCTGATCAGTTGCATCAGTACTATAGAAATTCAGCTAATCATCTAGATTAAGTTGTAACTCTTTCAATGAGCTCTAGAATTTCTTTTGAAAAGTAATCGAATATAACGCTGCAAAATCATCTTAAAGAATTCAAAATTGAAGTAGTCAAGTAAGTGACTGATAAAAATTAGAGCTGAGCAGAAGTTGCCACACATTTAGGTAAAACCCTATGTAGTCTTTATGTCTGGATTAAACCTTATGATCTGCAATAACCTAGAATTACTGAATTTTAAGCTTTGCTTTTCCCATAAGAATAAACTTATATTCATGGACTTTAGATTTACATCTGTAAAATTGAACATATTTTATTCAAAAAAGTATTGTAAATTGCACTTTTTCAAACTAAAAATTAAACATAAGAATCATCAAAACAAAAACCTAAAATGGATAAGAACATGTTAAGTATAAAGACGATAAAACCCCTAATGATATTGAGTCTCGGATTAAGTTTGTTTAGCAATAGCTATGCACAAGAGACTAAATACCTCATTGAAAAAAGTGTCAACCAAGATAGTGAGAAATTTGTCAAAATATTCAAGGATATTCATCAAAACCCTGAACTGGGCTTTATGGAGTCTAGAACTGCAGCAATCGTTGCAAAAGAATTAAAATCCTATGGATATCAAACCACTGAGAAAATTGGTAAAACTGGTGTGGCGGCTGTCATGAAAAATGGGGACGGCCCTGTTGTCATGTACCGCGCAGATATGGATGCAAATGCAGTCAAAGAGACAACTGGTCTGCCATATGCAAGTACAAAAATAGTGAAATTAGAGGATGGATCTGAAACACCCGTTGCACATACATGTGGACATGACGCTCATGTGGCGTGGATGCTAGGCACTGCAAAGTTTTTTGCTGAGCATAAAAACCTCTGGAAAGGAACGGTCATATTTATTGGGCAACCTGCAGAAGAACCGATCTTAGGTGCAGAGGCAATGGTAAATGATGGTTTATATACAAAACATAAAATTCCAGTTCCTGACTACCTATTCGGCATTCACGCTGCACCAGTTGCAGTTGGCGTAATTGCAGCAGCGACAGGTGTCCGCATGGCAGGTACAGATCAATTTGATGTGACATTTCATGGCATTGGGGGACATGGCTCCACCCCAAATTTATCCAAAGATCCTATCGTCATGGCCGCAACTGCAATAACTCAATACCAAACCATTATCAGTCGAGGAATTGACCCGAAAAATTCTGCAGTAATTACAGTTGGGTCTGTGCAAGCTGGAAGCAATAATAATGTAATCCCTGCTTCCGCATTGCTAAAAATTAATTTACGTTGGTTTAATGAAAATGACCGAAAGTTAATGATAGACGGTATTAAGCGAATCAATGAAAGTATTGCTTATGCTTATAATATGCCAAAAGACAAGTATCCAACAATTGCATTTAAAGGCTGGGCTCAACCTTTAAATAATGACATCGCTCTAACCAAAGTAGTTCAAAATGCATTATCAAATTCAGGACTAATAGAAAATCCCAAATATTTATTAGATGAGAATGTTCTCCCATCTGTAATGGGTTCTGAGGATGTTCATCACTTAGTTATTCATAATCCCAAATATGCATACAGTTATATTAATGTTGGTATTGCCGAGCCTAAACGCTTTATCGAAGCCTTTAAACAAAAAAAACTACCATTCAATGCACATAATGGAGACTTTGAAATTGATCTATCCGCAATTCCATACGGGACTAAAGCTGGTATTACATCAATGTTAGCTATCTTTAATGAAGCAACACAATTTTAAATTAAATTGCTCTTTAAATGATCAATAAAAACTGATTTTTTCATTATTATTTAATTGTTTTCCGAACTTAAAACGACTTTAAATTGTATCGAGGATTAATGTCGACAACGGTATTGTACAGTGATAGTTTCGTTAGGCTTTCTTGCACAAAGCTATTCTTGAAGGCTTCTTCAGCAATATAATTTCCAGATGAAGAAGCCTGCACCTAAAATCTACCGTACAACCAATTGGTCCTCGTATAACCAAGCTTTAATCAAGCGAGGGAATATTTCAATCTGGTTTGATCCGAAGACCCAATGGTATGCACAACCACAAGGCAAGCACGGACGAAATCAAACTTATTCCGATACAGCGATTCAATGCTGTTTAATGATCAAATCTCTATTCCGTCTTTCTTTACGTATGGTCACTGGCTTTGCTCAAAGCCTGATTAAACTCAGTGGCTTAAATTGGACAGCACCAGATTACTCCACCCTCTGTAGACGACAAAAGCATATTGATATTGCGATAAGCTATCAGAAAAGTCGTGATGGGTTACACCTACTCGTCGACTCTACGGGTTTAAAATTTTTAGGTGAAGGCGAATGGAAGCGTAAGAAACATCAGCCTGAATACCGTCGGCAATGGCGTAAACTGCATATTGCTATAGATGCTGAAACACTGCAAATACGTGCCGTTCAGCTTACGACAAATAATGTCAGTGATTCACAAGTACTAGGTGATTTACTGGATCAAATCCCACTAGATGAGCGAATAGATTCTGTCTATACCGATGGGGCGTACAACACGAAGTGCTGCAGACAATTGATTTCAGATCGTCAAGCACATGCAGTAATTCCACCCAGAAAGAATGCCAAGCCATGGAAAGATTCTAAAATCAGTTCAATAGAACGAAATGAGTTACTTCAAACGGTTAAACATTTAGGCAGAACCCTATGGAAAAAATGGTCGGGTTATCACCGTCGCAGTTTGATGGAAACCAAGATGCATTGCATCAAATTATTAGGAGATAAGCTGACGGCAAGACATTTTCAAAGTCAAGTCAATGAAATTCATGCGCGTGTGGCAGTTCTGAATAGATTTATGGAATTAGGTAGACCTCACACCCAAGTTGTCACTTAAATTTGAATGGATTGGGGAAAACTCAGCTTTTGAATGTTTATGCAACAAAGCCGGTTGAGGGGTAAAACTACAGGCAAGAAAAAAGCCCTTGTAAAAACAAGGGCTTATTTAGATATTTGGCGGAAGCGGTGAGATTCGAACTCACGGAGGACTCACACCCTCGTCGGTTTTCAAGACCGGTGCATTAAACCGCTCTGCCACGCTTCCATGTGCGCCATAATACGGAGCTTTTGTTTTGATGACAAGTAAAACTTATAATAAAAGCAAACAACTGCATATTGTTTAATCAAAAGCTTATAATTTCGCAGCGATTTCTGCACCCTCACGAATCGCACGCTTTGCGTCTAACTCAGCGGCAAGTTTAGCACCACCAATAATGTGATAATTCGCAAGCGTATTCTGCTCAGCACTTGGCATCAGATCTTTCACTGACTCCTGCCCCGCACATACAACGATAGTATCAACACGTAACAATTGATCTTGCCCTGCCATCTCCACCCAAAGCCCCTCATCAGTCACTGCTTTATACTGAACACCACGTAACATGCGTACCGCATGCTTTTTCAACTGTGCGCGGTGTACCCAGCCCGAAGTTTTGCCCAAGCCTGCACCAAGTGCAGAGGTTTTACGTTGTAATAAATAAATCTCACGAACAGGTGGATGAACTTCTGCGATCTGCGTGCCTCCTTCAGAGACATAATTCGGATTTGGATCTACCCCCCATTCACGTTGCCAATCTGCAAGTGGTTGTGGCTGAGGTTGGTGCTCAGGTTTCAATAAATACTCAGACACATCAAAACCAATCCCCCCTGCACCAATCACCGCAACTTTTCGACCAACTGGCGCACCGCGTAACACTTCTGCATAAGATAAGACTTGCGGTGAATCGCTCCCTTCGATACGTAATGCACGTGGCACAACACCAGTTGCAATGATAATTTCTTCAAAGCCTTCACGCTCAAGCTGCTCACGATTCACCTTGGTGTTTAAACGTAAATCGACGCCAGTTTTTTCAATCTGTACTTTGAAATAACGAATGGTTTCATGAAACTCTTCTTTACCGGGTACAACTTTTGCCAAGTTAAACTGTCCACCCACCTCATGACTTGCTTCAAACAATGTCACTGCATGTCCGCGACTGGCTGCAACCGTCGCAGCCGACATGCCTGCGACGCCACCACCAACAACCGCGACCCGTTTCGATTGTTTCGCTTTCACATAAACCAACTCAGTTTCAAACGCCGCACGCGGGTTGACTAAACAGGTTGCACGTTGGTTTTTAAATGTATGATCTAAACACGCTTGGTTACAGGCGATACACGTATTGATTTCATCGACACGATTGGTCGCTGTTTTATTCACCCAAAAAGCATCGGCCAATAACGGACGCGCCATTTGCACCATATCAGCTTTGCCCGATGCCAAAATCTCTTCTGCCGTGTCTGGCATATTAATACGATTTGAAGCAATCACTGGCACAGCCACATGCTTTTTCACTTCCGCTGTATAATCAACAAAAGCTGCACGTGGCACAGAAGTCACAATGGTTGGAATGCGCGCTTCATGCCAGCCAATCCCTGTATTCAACAAGGTAATGCCTGCTTTTTCTAATGCCTGCGCAATGCTAATCACTTCTTGCATGGTATTGCCGTCATGTACTAAATCCAGCAATGACAAACGGAAGCAAATAATAAATTTCTCCCCGACTTGTGCACGTATCCCTTTAACGATTTCGACCGCAAAACGCATACGGTTTTCAATCGGCCCACCCCAACGGTCTTCACGTTGATTCACATGACGACTAAGAAATTGATTCAATAAATAACCTTCTGAACCCATAATTTCTACACCATCATAACCCGCCTTTTTTGCAAGACTGGCACAGTTAACGTAGTCATCAATAGTATTCAAAATTTGTTTTTCAGACATTTGACGCGGTTTAAAAGGCGAAATCGGCGACTTGATTGGGCTCGCAGAAACGACAAAGGGTTGGTAGCCATAACGTCCCGCATGCAAAATTTGCATTAAAATTTTTGCGCCATGCTTATGTACCGCATGTGTCACTAAACGATGCGGAGCAATATCCCCCAGCGTATTCATCGTACCGCCCGCTGGAAGAAGCCAGCCTTGACGGTTTGGAGAAATCCCACCTGTAATGATCAGGCCGACACCACCTTTAGCACGCTCACCGAAGTATGCTGCCAATTTTGGATAATTATAAAAACGATCTTCCAAACCCGTATGCATGGAGCCCATCACCACACGGTTCTTAATTGTGGTAAAACCCAAATGTAAGGGTTTTAAAATATGTGCATAGCTATTGGTTGTCATCATGAATCCTTATCTTTGGCTTTGCAACTTGTTGCATACTACTTTAGCTGTTTTTCAAAATTTTGGGATGACAATTTAGAAAATTTTCTGAGTAACTACGGTCAATTCAACTGGATTCACAAAAAAGCAATAAAAAAACCAGTGATGTTGCCATCACTGGTTTTTTTATTGCTTAAAAGCCTTATTTCCAAGCTTTCAACTTACTGGTTTGGCCAATACCTACGTTAAAACTATTGGTTGGATCCAGCTTTTCATAATGTGTTCGCAGTGCAGGTTTTGCTACATATAAATGTCCAACATTATGCTCGGCTGGGTATTCAGCACCTCGTGCATCCAATAAATGCCACATTTGGTGTTCCATCGCTAAAGGATCTACGCCTTTTTTCACAATATAGTCCTGATGAAACACATGACATAAAAAATGACCATAATAGAGTTTATGAACAATCAGATCATCCATCTCTTTAGGTAAGGTTTCCACCCACTCTCGATCATTACGACGCAATGCGATGTCCAAAGCTACAATATCTTCAACTTCCGAACGGTGTGTATCTCGATAGCGAATTGCTGCACCTGCAACGGCAAAGCGATGTAAAAATGCTTTACGTCCTTCTTCCTCAGTACAGTGGAAAAAATCACCTGAAGTTTTATCTTGGAAATAATGTTTTAAAAAGCTTTCAACTTGCTCAACATCTTGATTTTCAATCCGAATAACCAAATGGTGTTCATACAAATCGCGGAATGCATTCATCCGTTTCGGTAAATGATTGGGCAAAAATTTGGTGATCAATTGCAGGACTTTATCTGACAGCCCCTTCATACCAAATTTTTCTAAGTACGCATCGACTTTATCTTTCATTGCAAATGCAGCGGGTACTTTGGCTGTACCCAGTTTTTCAATGAACATAAAGGTGTCTTTACCGTACTCTGCCCCGATGTCATAAGCCACGCGGTGGATGTATTCCCCTGCAATCGGCAATCGCGGCAAATCTTTTAGTAAAAAACGGCGGATTTCAGTCAAATCATCATGTGAGTTGGTTCCCACGTAGAACACCTGACTTGGAATTTTTTCAAAGGTATCTAAACGTACGGCAAAGACACATACTTTACCTGCCGAACCCGATGCTTCATATAAACGAGACGGATCGGCATTAAAGCGTGCAGGCGTATTTTCATCAACTTGTTTAACATCATGTCCATAACGATGGTCCGATGCGCAGCAGCCTGAGTTATTGATAATATCGCCGATTTGATAATTTTTCGTTTCAAGCCTGCTTAGAATTTCTTCAGGTGTTTCGCCTAGGTTCACCCCTAAATGATTCACTAATTCTAACTGACCACCATCATTGACACGAGCATACAGAGCCAGCTCAGTATAAGCAGGACCACGGCGCACCAAAGCACCACCTGAGTTATTACAGACACCACCTAAAACTGAAGCCCCAATACACGATGAACCAATCACTGAATGTGGCTCTCGATTAAATGGCACCAACTCTTTTTCAAGTCGATCCAGTGTGGCACCGGGTAGACAAATCACTTGCTGACCGTCATTAATGACTTGAATGCCGACCAAACGACGTGTGCTGATTAGAACCACTGGACGGTCATAATCATCACCAAAAGGCGTTGAGCCACCAGTCAAACCTGTATTGGCCGCTTGCATAATCACAATACAATCTGCATCAACAGCCACTTGTAGTACTTGCCACTGTTCCAGTAATGACCCTGGTGCAACAACAGCCAGTACTTTCCCTGCACCGTAACGACGACCTTGGCGGTATAAACGTGTATCTTTATCTTCGGTTAAAACGTGTTGTTTACCAACGATATTTATTAAATTTTCAATAACGTGTTGTGGAGATCGAGGGTTCATATTTGTTATTTCCAATGATTACAATCCCCCTAAATCCCCCTTTTCCAAAGAGGGACTTTTTCTTTACCTTAGGCATTTAAAGTAAAAGAAAAATTATTTATACCTGCAACATAAATTCTAATCGGTATAACTCCTCCCTTTTAAAGGGAGGTTGAGAGGGATTATATAAATAGCAATAATCACGGTATTGATGTAAATACCTATTGAATGCACGTTTACTGTGTGAGAACGCTTCTACTGATATAATGAATTACTCAGCCAACTCTCGTTCTAACTTCACTAAACAGTCAGACGTAATATCCGCAATGGTTTTTGCACCAGTTAAAGTCATAGCAACACGCATTTCTTTATCAATCAATTCTAAAAGATTTGAAACACCTTCACCACCTGCTGCACCAAGTGCATAAACAAAGGCGCGACCAAGCATACACGTGTCTGCACCCAACGCCAGCATACGCACAACATCTAGACCATTACGAATACCTGAATCCGCGAGGATTTTAATATCACCCTTGACTGCATCTGCAATCGGCGGAAGTGCACGTGCAGAAGATAAAACGCCATCAAGCTGACGACCACCATGGTTTGAAACCACAATCCCATCTGCACCGAAGCGCACTGCATCTTTGGCATCCTCAGGATCCAGAATGCCTTTAATGACCATTGGCCCATCCCAAAACTCACGAATCCACTCAAGGTCTTTCCATGAAATAGACGGATCAAAGTTTGAACCTAACCAGCCGATGTAATCTTCTAGACCTGTAGGTTTGCCTAAATATTTAGAAATATTGCCCAAGTCATGCGGACGGCCCATCATGCCGACATTCCACGCCCAATGTGGGTGGAAACACGACTGCATATAACGACGCATTGCTGCATTTGGGCCACTCATACCTGAGTGGGCATCACGGTAACGCGCGCCTGGAACAGGCATATCCACAGTAAACACCAAGGTTGAACAGCCTGCCGCTTTAGCACGTTCCAAAGCATTTTTCATGAAACCACGGTCACGCAGTACATAAAGCTGGAACCACATTGGACGCTGAATCGCAGGCGCAACTTCCTCAATTGGACATACTGAAACGGTAGACAGCGTAAATGGAATGCCCTTTTTATCCGCAGCAACCGCAGCTTGAACTTCACCACGACGCGCATACATCCCTGTTAAACCCACAGGCGATAATGCAACTGGCATCGACAACGTTTCATCAAACAGTTTGGTTTCTAAACTTAACTGTGACATGTCGTTCAGTACACGCTGGCGCAAAGCAATTTTCGATAAATCTTCTACGTTACGCTTCAGGGTATATTCTGCATACGCACCACCATCAATGTAATGGAATAAAAATGGCGGTAAACGACGTCGTGCCGCTTCACGGTAGTCATTGGCAGAAGAAATAATCATGCTTATATCCTGTTTAATCGACTGGCGCGCTGACGACGAGCTTCTTCTTCATCAATCATGCGCACCTGTTGTACTACAAACTCAATGTGTCCACAGACTGCTTTGCGTGCAGCTTCTGGATCACGACGTTCAATTGCACTCATGACTTGAAAGTGCTGATCATGCAATTGATCAAAACGGTGTGCTTCGCTATAGACTTTTCGGCGTCCCAAAGCGACGTTGAACTGCAACAAATCGAACAGACCACGCATCATCTGAATGAGAACCAAATTATGAGATGCTTCAGCAATCGCTAAATGAAATTTCGCATCAGCACGAGCCGCTGCATCATCATCACCCAGTGCCTGAAAATGGTTAATCTGATCATAATAATGTCGGATATTCACCAAATCTTCTTGGGTTGCGCGTTGAGCTGCATACCAAGTCGTCCCACCTTCTAAAATAATGCGCGCCTCTTGCACATCAAAGCGATAGGCTGGATCTTCACTCATCAAATTACTGATCGGTTGTACAATTTGATAACTTGACCAGGTAGCTGGTAATTGTTTTAAAAAAGTTCCCGCTCCCACTTTACTGACCAACATACCCATGCTGGACAGTTGAGAAATCGCTTCTCTTAAAGAGGAACGCGAGACTTGAAGTTGTTCACACAGTTTTCTTTCAGCAGGCAGACGGTCTCCAACTTGCATATTGCTTTGTTCAATCAATACACGCAGGCTTTGTACAGCTTTATCGGAGACTCTCATCTGCTTTCCTTAACGTTGATACACAATTTGTGCTATGGAATCATCCATGGGAACACATAAGCTTGTAGGGTAATCATAATACCCATCATAAATGTGAACGTTA
This sequence comes from Acinetobacter sp. TUM15064, assembly GCF_008980265.1. Taxonomy (NCBI): domain Bacteria; kingdom Pseudomonadati; phylum Pseudomonadota; class Gammaproteobacteria; order Moraxellales; family Moraxellaceae; genus Acinetobacter; species Acinetobacter sp. TUM15064. The sequence continues at coordinate 47,601 of NZ_BKFU01000023.1, forward strand.
TACTGTGTTTTACAGTAAAACGGAATAAATCAGACTCTTTACCAACTAAGCCTACCGCCGCACATGCAATCGCAATTGATTGAGGTGAAATCATCTTACCTGTCACACCACCACTGGTATTTGCTGCCACCAGTAAAACCTCTGGCACCCCAATTTGCTGAGCCGTAGTGGCTTGAAGCGCTGAAAAAAGTGCGTTCGCAGAAGTATCCGAACCTGTAAGGAATACACCCAACCAGCCCAAGAATGGTGAAAAGAAAGTAAATGCTGAACCTGTATGTGCAAGCGCTAAAGCCAAGGTTGAAGACATACCCGAGTAGTTCGCAACAAAGGCAAAAGACAACACCATACCAATTGAATAAATTGGAATTTTCAACTCATTCAAGGTTTCACCAAAAGTTACAACTGCATCCTTAGGCTTCATCTTCAAAAAGGCAATCGTAATTAATGCTGCAATAAAGATCGCAGTACCTGTTGCCGAGATCCAATCGAACTTATAGATTGCGTCATAGTCTTTTATTTCTGTCACTACAGGCGGCATTTTTTGAATCATTTGATGCAAAAATGGCACCTTGATGGAAATCACAAGATCATGCAATGCACCGTCTTTGGCAAATAAATCCTTAAATGGTTTCACACTCCAGATTGTCACCATTACAGTTAAAATGGCAAATGGAGACCATGCTTTGGCAATTTGACCGATGCTATATTTTTTCTGTTTTTGTGCTGCAACATCTTCATTCATATTTGCGTCTTGATCTGCAAAACGAAAAATATGCTTTGGCTGCCAGTATTTAAACAAAATTGTTAATGAAACCAAGGATGCAATTGCAGCCGTAATATCTGGTAGTTCTGGCCCAACAAAGTTAGAAGTTAAGTATTGTGCGATTGCAAAGCTACCTGCCCCCACCACAACTGCTGGCCATGTTTCTTTAACACCACGCCAGCCGTCCATAATCGCCATAATCCAGAACAATACGATTGGCACCATAAATGGTAACTGACGGCCTACCATTTGGCTGATTTCCATGGTATCGACACCAGATACCTGTCCCGCAACGATAATAGGAATACCCATCGCACCAAATGCCACAGGTGCTGTGTTTACAATTAGGCAAAGACCTGCTGCATATAAAGGTTTAAAACCTAAGCCAACCAGCAACGCCGCGGTAATCGCCACAGGGGCACCAAAGCCCGCCGCACCTTCTAAAAAGGTACCAAAAGCAAAGCCGACCAACAGCATTTGTAAACGCTGATCTTCGGTAATTGAGAGAATAGATGAACGAATGATGTCAAACTGACCTGTCTTCACTGAGATTTTATACAGGAAAACAGCACCAATAATAATCCAAGCAATTGGCCATAAACCGTAGAAGAAACCATAAACCATAGATGCCAATGCCATCAATACCGGCATCTTATAGGCAAATAAAGAGACAAGAAGCGCAAGTACAACAGTGATCGTACCTGCCACACTACCTTTTAAACGAAATACTGCGAGCGCCAAGAAGAAAAAGATAATTGGAATCAGCGCAATTAGACTGGATATCCAAATATTCCCCATCGGGTCATACATTTGCTGCCATTGAAGCATTGTCATCTCCTTGAAATGCTTACTAAGATTTAATTTTGAGCATATTATTGGTGATTTCACTAATATTGGTAATACC
>NZ_BKFU01000024.1:0-48712 GCF_008980265.1 Acinetobacter sp. TUM15064
TTAACGGTTACCGTCCACAGTTCTACTTCCGTACAACTGACGTAACTGGCGCGATCAAACTACAAGATGGCGTAGAAATGGTAATGCCTGGTGACAACGTTGAGATGTCAGTAGAATTAATCCACCCAATCGCAATGGACCCAGGTCTACGTTTTGCGATCCGTGAAGGTGGTCGTACAGTTGGTGCTGGTGTAGTTGCTAAAGTAACTGCATAATCATCTGATTGTGTGAAAAAGCGCCCCTTTGGGGCGCTTTTTTTATGGCGTCTAGTTAGATGTTTTGTTTGTTGGATTGTTAGTTATTGCCACAGTGCAATATTGATAAGCTTTTATGAACCTTATTTAGTAATAAGATGGTTTTGTTTTACGATTTTTTTTAATAAAAATTATATAAATTAGTTGCTTATGTGCTGTAAAGAAGAAGTAAATTCAATTCTTATCCCTTATTAAGCCTGTCTCCTAGAGTTAAATATCTGTCTCATTATGTCAAGTTTTAATTTTCATAAGAATTAGTATAAATGGAAGAAAAATACAAAAGCGACAAGGAGATGCAAAATGCAAAAGGAATATGATGTCGTCATCATCGGAGCAGGACTTTCGGGTATTGGTATGGGATGCCAATTAACTCAACAAAGCCCGCACAAATCATTTACTATTTTAGAACGTCGTCAGGCTTTAGGCGGGACGTGGGATCTTTTTCGTTATCCTGGAATCCGCTCTGACTCAGATGTGATTAGTTTTGGCTTTAAGTTCAGCCCTTGGAATAGTAATCAAGTTTTAGCTGCTGGAGAGTCCATAAAAAGCTATTTAAAAGACACAGCTGAAAAATTTGGTATTGATCAGAAAATTCAGTACGGTATTAAAATTAACTCAGCAAATTTTTCCACTCGAACCAATCGTTGGACGGTAGATGCGATAGATGAGGCAACGGGCGAAGTATGTCAATTTGGTTGTAATTATCTGATCACCGCTACAGGTTATTATAACCACGATCAAGGTTATACGCCAAAGTATCAAGGTTTGGAAAATTTTAAAGGGCAATTTGTGCATCCGCAGCACTGGCCAGAGAACTTAGATTATAAAAACAAACGTGTGGTGGTGATTGGCAGTGGCGCAACTGCGGTGACTTTAATTCCTGCGATGGCAAATGAGACGGCGCATATCACGATGTTGCAGCGTTCTCCAAGTTATGTGATTAATGTGCCAAATACCGACAAATTGGTTGATGCCTGCCGAAAAGTCTTATCTGAAGAGTTGGTGTATAAAATTTTCCGTAAGCGTAATATCTTTATGCAGCGTGGTATTTATAAATTATCACGTCGTTTCCCGAATAAAATGCGCTCATTCTTGCTGTCAAATGCGCAAAAAGCGTTGGGTGAGCACTATGATATGTCCCACTTCACACCGAAATATATGCCTTGGGATGAGCGTCTTTGTGCTATTCCAGATAATGATTTATTTGCTGTAATTCGCGAAGGTAAAGCTTCTGTTGTAACAGATCATATTGAGTGTTTTAGCGAAAAGGGTATTTTGTTGAAATCAGGTGAAATGCTTGATGCAGATATTATTGTAAGTGCTACAGGCCTTGAGTTACAGATGCTTGGGGGGATTCAAATTTCGGTCGATCAAGAGCAGATTAAACCGAATGAAAAAATGAGTTATAAAGGAACATTAATTCAGGATGTTCCTAATTTTGCGTACTTATTTGGTTATACCAATGCGCCTTGGACACTCAAAATTGATTTAGCGTGTGATTATATTTGTCGCTTAATCAATGAGTTGGATATTCGTCAAATGGCTGCTGTTAAAGCGGTTGCGCCAATCAATGAGAAGACAGAGCATAGTATCGTATATGGCATGCAATCGGGTTATGTACAACGAGGGGATTGGGTCTTGCCACGTCAAGGAAAGTCTTCCGAATGGTTTGTTAGCCATAATCTTGAAAAAGATACAGAAATGTTTAACCAATCCGTTGATAGTCCGAATCTGGTTTGGTCAGTTGTTTTAGAGAAGCCTAAAGGAAAAGTGAAGGCAGCATAAGTTGGGGAAGGCTTTGGCGTATGCTGTAGATGAAGACATGCGCCAAAATTAATTGCCGAAAAGGGAATATGGGCATGAATATAAAACAATTAAGTTTTATGAGTGGTGGGGGTATTCTTTCTCGGGTGGGCATGCGATTCAAACTGCAGCCAATCATCCAGAAATTTGTGCAGTATTACTTCAAGCAGCGCTTGTCAGTGGTTTATCCAGTTTGAAAGGTGTTCCACTGGCAAAATTGGCCCGTTTGAGTGTTGTTGGTCTTTGTGACTTGATGGGTGGCTTGCTCAATAAACCCGTTTATCGTCCAATTGTTGGGCATGTGCAGGATGATGCGGCCATGACCACAGCAGATGCATGGGAGGGTTATCTGTCGCAACTTCCCGAGAATGCGAACTGGGAAAACAAAAACTCGGGCCCGTATCTTCTTAGAGGTACCATTATATAACCCGATTCGTTCCGTGCATAAATTGAATATGCCAATTTTGGTGATTTCAGGGCAAAACGATACAGTCATTCCAGAAACAGCAATGCGTGTGGCGGTCCATAAAATGCCAAATGCACGCTATTACATGCTGCAAAGTAATCATTTTGAACTTTGCTCAGGTGAAGTTTTTGAAAAGAATATTGCTTTGCAAATCGGCTTTTTAAAGGAAAAAGTTCCCGTGCATTTGGTGCATGTAGCAGCATAAAAAATGAGGCCTAGTGCCTTATTTTTTATGCTCATCATCTTTGTTTGTACTAACTTTCTATCTTCAGGTGGATCTGGGTGTAGGTGAATTGTCTAACAATTTAGCTCTAAAACTGTCCTAAACTGATATTTTGCTGACCTTAACTGCACTTATGGGCAGAGCCTAATCACGTAAGATAAAAAGACAGAATAAATATAAGGATTGAATATCTTTATCGGATGTTCATAGGAGCCGAAAGATGAATGCCAAGGTAAAAATTACCAATCGCGCAGGTGCGAGTTTCCCTGTACGTCGAATGAACTTTGAGTTTGAAAATGTGCCTGAATATTGGATGAATGGTTCGGCAGGGCTGACCCATTTTATGACAGCTTTATCGGCACTCTTTCCGGCAGGTGAGATGTTTTTTATCGACAGTGTCCGTGCCGTACGCCAGCATCCAGCAATCAAAGACAATGCTGAACTGCAAAAGGAAATTTCAGCGTTTATTGGTCAAGAGGCGATGCATACGCAAGAGCATGAAGGCTTTAATGCATCAGCACAAAAATATGGACATGATGTGGCAACCCTTGATCACTATACTGATCGTGCGATTCAGACCACGCGTAAAGTATTTGCTTTTTTAGGTAAACCTGTGGGCATTACTCAAGAAATGGTCGATTTAACCGCAACTACAGCGTTAGAGCATTTTACTGCAACGATTGCCTCTCAACTGTTGGTCAATAAACACATCCAAGAACTTATGACAGATGAAACCATGAAAACCATGTGGTTATGGCATGCGATTGAAGAAAATGAACATAAAGCAGTGGCTTATGATGTTTTTGAAGGTATTTTTGGTAAAGGCTTAAAAGCATATCTTTTAAGAACCAGCTCTTTGGTTGCAGCAATGGCAATTCTGTTCCTTGTACAGTCGTATTTCGTATTTCGGTTATTGCAACAAGACAAACTGTTGAACATGGCGGCATTAAAAGATATTTATACCTATGGATATAGCCCATCGAAAGGCATTATAACGGGGATGGGGCGTGAAATGATGATGTATTTCAAACCCGGTTTTCACCCCAATGACCACGATACCGATGCTTTACTGGAAAAGTGGAAAGCAAAGTTAGGTTTTTAAGTTGTATTGACACTTTGAGCGATATAAATCGCTCATTTTTGTATTCGATTTTAGCTACAAATTTTTTATAATGCTGCATCCTTATTTTAGAAAGATAAACGAAGATGATTCGTTTAATGCACACTGCGGACTTAGATCAAGTCGTTCAGATTGAGCGTTTAGTTCAAACCCATCCTTGGAGCTTGCAACAGTTTCAAGAGTCAATCCAGTCTTATCATAGTACCGTGATTGAACAGGCGGGGCAGGTGGTCGGATTTTGTATCCTGCAACCTGTACTTGATGAAGCCAATTTACTGTTGATGGCTATTCATCCGAGTCAGCAAGGCAAAGGGCTGGGTTATCAACTGCTCGATGCTTCATTGGCACAACTCAAAAACAACCCACTACAAGTCTTTTTAGAAGTCCGTGAGAGCAATCAGGCGGCCATTGCATTGTATGAAAAGTCGGGCTTTCATCAGATTGATCTGCGGAAAAATTATTATCCTAAACCCGATGGGACTCGTGAGCATGCCATTATTATGGTGAAATCGTGCAGTGATGACTTTGCCGAACTGTTTAAATAATCGAAAAGTTGAATTGAATACGATGACTATTTAATAATGGCATTATTCCAGCCTGAAGGCAGGGTGGTCATTAATGAGTTTCCCAATTGCTCGACTTCTTCTGTACTGAGACTGTGGTTGAGTCGACGCCATTGGCCATCAATGAGTAGCTCTAAAGGCAAATATTGCGATTTGTAGTTCATTTTTTCTGAGTGTGGTACCCAGTAACCCAAGTACACAAACTGTAAAGCACGTGCTTTAGCAAGCTCAATTTGTTTTAAGATGGCAAAAGCCCCCAATGAGCGTTTGCTTTCATCGGGGTCAAAAAACGTGTAGACCGCAGACAAGCCATCATCTAAAGGGTCACAAGTCGAAACACAGATGAGACGGTCTTCTTTCCATAGTTCTAGGAAAAAGCTATCAGTACAGCTGTGCACGAGAAATTTATCAAATTGGTCACGACTCGGTGGGAACATATCTCCATCGGCATGGCGTTTAAAGATATAACGCTCATATAAGTCATAATGCTTTTTAGTGGCATCTGCCGTGCGAGTAATCTTTAAAGTAAGGTCTTGGTTGCGTTTCCATGCCTTTTTTTGACTGCTGTTCATTTTAAATTCGCGCACAGGTACACGGCTAGACAAACACTGTCGACACAGATGACACTCTGGGCGGTAGACAAAATCTCCACTGCGACGGAAACCGACACGAGAAAGTTCGGACAGTGTAACCACATCAATACGATGTGCTGGATCGAGGAACACCATCCGAGCTGACTTTTTTTCTAGATAGCTACAGTCATGCGGTGGGGTAATGTAATACTGTAAATCATTCAGTAGGGACTTCGGGTGATACGAATTCATAGTAAATCCCTCTATTATTCTTTATTCAATCAGTCGCGCATTCTGCGCTATTGTTTTACTTGAAAATACACCCTCCTGATATATTTTCCAATCAATAGCAGGTTGATTTACAACATCTTGTAACGATTTTAAGTAGGTTTGCCGAGAAAGTGTACAAGCACCGAGGCTCAACAGATGATCATTGACCAATTGGCAGTCGATCCAAGGTAGTTCATTTTCACGTCCAATCAACATCAGTGTATAAAATGCCATTTTTGAAACATCAGTTTCGGTACTGAACATAGACTCCCCAAAACAACCTTTGCCGATGCTGACACCATAAAGCCCTCCGACTAAGCGTGTTTGATCCCAAACCTCGACACTATAGCCATAGCCTGCATCAAACATGTCACAATAACCCTCAATAATATCTTCACTGATCCATGTGTCATTGGCATAGCTACGTGGCAGTGAACAGGCACGGATCACCCGTTCAAAAGCTTGATTGATGGTGATGCGATAATCTTGCTTTTTCATGCTACGAAGTAGGGTTTTACTGGGCTGATAATCCTGCGGTCGGATGATGCAACGTGGTTCAGGGCTCCACCAGCAAATGGGTTCACCTGCGGAGAACCATGGAAAGAGACCATGGCTATAAGCCTCAAACAGGGTAGACGGGGAGAGGTCTGCACCGATACAAATTAAGCCTTCACCCTCGGGGTCAACTTCAAGCGGATCGGGAAAGATATACTCAGAAGGCGGTAACTGCTGCATAGTAAAGTCGAAACATGATAAAAAATGACCCTTAGATCATACATAAAAAAACCGCCCATTGTGGGCGGTCTTTTTTAAAGGCTTAGATTATTCGCCTAACGCATCCAAATATTTTTCCGCATCTAGTGCAGCCATACAGCCTGAACCTGCTGAAGTGATTGCTTGACGATAAACACTATCTGCAATATCACCTGCTGCGAATACACCTGCGACAGAAGCAGCGGTGGCATTACCAGATGTACCGCTTTGAACTTGGATATAGCCATCACGTAAGTTCAATTGACCATCAAACATTGAACTGTTTGGTTTGTGACCAATTGCAACAAATAAACCTTGTACATCAATGTTTTGGGTAGATTCGTCTTGAGTTGATTTTAAGCGAACTGCGGTTACGCCCGTGTTGTCACCTAACACTTCATCGACTTGGTGATTCCAAATGATGCTGATTTTTCCTTCTTTTTCTTTTTCAAATAAATGATCTTGAAGGATTTTTTCAGAACGCAATGAATCACGACGGTGAACCAAAGTCACATGCGATGCAATGTTAGACAAATACAGCGCCTCTTCGACGGCAGTATTGCCTCCACCCACAACCATGACTTTTTGGTTTTTGTAGAAGAAACCATCACAGGTTGCACATGCGCTCACGCCTTGGCCCATAAAAGCAGCTTCAGATTCAAGACCTAAGTACTGAGCGGTCGCACCTGTGGCAATAATTAGTGCATCACAAGTGAACTCATCCATATCACCTTTAAGGACGAATGGACGTACAGAAAGATCGACTTCATTGATATGATCGTAGATGATTTCAGTACCAAAACGTTCCGCATGTGCTTGCATACGTTCCATGAGTGCAGGGCCTGTTAAGCCTTCAGGGTCACCCGGCCAGTTATCCACTTCAGTCGTTGTGGTGAGCTGACCACCGAGTTGGATACCTGCAATCAATGTAGGCTTTAAGTTGGCACGCGCAGCATATACCGCAGCGCTGTAACCTGCAGGGCCTGAACCGAGAATAATCAAACGTGAGTGACGAGCGCTCATACGTAGAATCCTTTTTTTATTTAGAAATTTGTGGAATTATACGTGAAACTCTATAACAGTTGTGTGTGTTCAATGTCGATATTATTGATCATATAAATCGTTTTGAGCTATATAGAAGAAATATGCGGTGTAGAGCGGGTAAAAGTGGATAAATCATCTACTCGCTATACATAAAGCATTTAAGAATAGTGCATCTTTTTATAGAGAAGAGGTGCATAATATGACGTTTATTGTGAAACTTTTGCTTTAGGTTTCGAACAAAAACATTAATGAAGAATTTGTTACAGGACAGTATATGACTGAGGTGTCGGGTGCTTATGCACAGCGCTTATTAATGACATTATTTTTAGTCTCGTTTGGCATTTATTTGTTCCTTGCTACCGTGACCTATACCCCATTTGATCCGGGCTGGATGCATATATCAAGTGATACCTTACAAGTTTCGAATGCCAGTGGTGTTGCAGGGGCATGGATTGCTGATTTGTTGTTCGGCTTTTTGGGGTGGGCAAGTTTACTTATTCCTGTGTTTTTGTTTATTGAAGCCATTCAAGTGTGGTGGCCACATAGCTTTTTAAACCGCCCATTTCGTTATGCTGCCCAGTTTTTTATTTTGCTTGCAACGGCCAGCTTACTGTTCTTGTTTTGGCAAGTTCCCGCAGATACTTTAGATAATGCCTCGGGCGGGATTATTGGCTACGAACTTGGACAAAGTTTGTCGCAAATTTTAAGTATTTATGGTGCAACTTTATTTTTGGTTGTTTTTACTTTAGTTTTGCTAACCTTGGCTTTTGGGATTAAATGGAATCGTACTTTCGCTACACTTAAGGCAACCCCAGCTTATTTACAAGATCTATTTTATCGTAACGTGCCTGAAAGCGAGTCTGCCTTTGATCGGACGGCGCCAAGTGTAAAAAAAGAAGTGATTGCAACAGCACCGAAAAAGGGTATTGATGCAACGGAATTGGCAGAGGCGCCAGCTGTGCAAGAGGCATCGGTGAAAGCACCTCAGCGCGACTATTCAGCAGAGCATTTGTTTAATGATATGGTTGCGAAAGAACACCGTGTCCAAGAACAACAGGTGGATGTGGATGATGAGGCAGAGCTTGAGCGAACCCTTGAAAAAGCACATCAATTAGAACAAGACAGCCAACGTGTCGTGGCGACAGGTGAGGTTTGGCGTGCATTAAACTCAGGTGAGGATCAACGTCATAAAAATGATATTGATGCTTTACTTCGTGCTGCCGAAGAAGATCGCCCATTTAGCCCAGAACAACATTTTCAAGCAGTGGTGCAAGATCATACAGCACCCATTGCTGATCCAAATTACTTCCAAGACAATGCTCCTGCGCAGAAGAAAAATGTCGATTGGGATGATGATGAAATCTTTGATGAGTTGCTTGCTGCCGTACCTAACGGCAAAACAGCAACGGATGTTCATAGCCCATTCAATATGCCTGAACCTGTGTCTCATTTACATGTCGTTGAAGATCCTGTTGCAGTGGCAACAATAAGTACTGCTGTGACTCAGGCAGCATCACAACGGTCAATCCAGACTGGACAAATAGCCCCATTAGATACATTGGATGATATTGATGACTTCTTAGCCGAAGACTGGGAAGAGCGTAAAGAGGCTTCACCTGAAGTACGCACCACTAGCAGTTATGCTCAGTCTTCAGCCTTTGTCCAAGCCCCGATTCAACATCAAAATACGGTGAGCACTCATGCTACACCTGCTGCGGTCAAAGAAGTTTTATCTAAAGAAGCATTTATTGAAGCATGGCAAGATACCGCAGGCAAACCGCAGGATGAAGACGAGTTTGATTTTGATGCGCCACTGACGGATGCCTCTGGTCGTCCGATGTCTTTGGCAATGCAAGTGGTCGAACGTCGTCGTGATCTATCACCACTCCCGGGGTTAGATTTGCTCGATGAAGTTGATCTGAATAAAAAAGTCAATTTCACCGCGGAACAGTTAGCTCGGTTATCTGAATTGCTTGAAATTAAGCTACAAGAATTTAATGTCAAAGCTAAAGTGGTTGAGGCGCAACCAGGACCTGTGGTAACTCGATTTGAGTTAGATTTGGCTCCAGGTGTAAAAGCCTCTAAAGTCACCAATATCTCGCGAGATTTGGCACGTTCAATGTCCATGGCTTCCGTACGTGTGGTCGAAGTTATTCCGGGTAAACCGTATATTGGGATTGAAGTGCCAAATAGCAGCCGTGAAATGGTGCGTTTGATTGAATTGTTAAAAACCCCAGCCTTTGAAGATCCTGCTGGCTTACTGTCTATGGCAATGGGTAAAGACATTTCAGGTAATCCGGTGATTACTGATCTGGGCAAAGCACCGCATATGTTAGTTGCGGGAACTACAGGTTCAGGTAAGTCCGTTGCAGTGAACTCGATGATTTTGTCGATGCTGTTAAAATATAAGCCAGAGCAACTGCGCCTGATTCTGATTGATCCAAAACAGTTAGAACTTGCAAACTATAACGATATCCCACATTTACTTACCCCAGTTGTGACTGATATGAAAGATGCGGTCAGTGCCTTGAATTGGTGTGTGAATGAAATGGAACGTCGTTATAAGCTGATGTCTTTCTTAAAGATCCGTAAGCTTGCAGACTACAACCGTAAGGTGGAAGAGGCTATTGCTAATGGTGAAGACCTGATTGATCCGACATGGAAAGCCAGCGACTCTGTTGCAGGTGAGCGAGCACCACGTTTACAACCCTTACCTTCGATTGTGATTGTGGCCGATGAGTTTGCTGACATGATTATGCAGGTCGGAAAAAAAGCAGAAGAAATGATTACTCGTTTGGCGCAAAAATCACGTGCCGCAGGGATTCACTTATTGCTTGCAACACAGCGTCCATCGGTGGATGTGATTACAGGTTTAATTAAAGCTAATATTCCAACACGTGTGGCTTTGCGTGTGAACTCAAAAATTGACTCACGTACGATTTTGGATGCGGGTGGTGCAGAAGACTTACTCGGTCATGGTGATATGTTGTTTTTAGGGCCCGGTAAAATTGAGCCTGAACGTGTACATGGTGCCTTTATTGCCGATGACGAAGTGAACCGCATTTGTGATGCGTGGCGTGAACGAGGCTCACCAGACTATGTCGATGAAATTTTGACGCCATTTGATGAAGAGCCAAGTTCTCGTGGCTTTGAAGATGGGGATGGTGATCCAAACCGTGATGCGCTGTATGATCAGTGTGTGTCCTTTGTATTGGAAACACGCAAAGTTTCGGTATCTTCGCTACAACGTAAATTTAGTTTGGGTTATAACCGTGCGGCACGGATTGTTGACCAAATGGAAGAAAACGGAATCGTAAGTGCACAAGGTGCGAACGGTAAACGAGAAATTTTAGTTTAGAAAAGTCAGCCTGCGGATAGCAGGCTTTTTCTTAATCATTCAGTTTAGGCATAGTCATGCAAATTATTGATGCATTAATTCCATTGGTGGCACTGATCGCAATGGGATATGTATTAAAGCGTTATCGCTTTTTAACGGTGGAATTTTGGCAAGGTGCTGAAAGGCTAAACTATTGGATTCTATTTCCTGTTCTACTTTTTACAAGTTTAGCTACAGTTCATTTTGATATCGGACAAGTTTTGCCTCCGCTAGCGGTTGTTTTTGCAGTGACTTTGCTGATTAGTTTAGTTCTGTGGATACTTAAAGCAATCTTTCACTTTCCTGTCGCTCAGTTTGGTGTGTATTTACAAAGCCAGATTCGTTTCAATACCTATATTGGCTTGACCAGTATGGCACTGATTTTTGGTGCTGCAGGGATGCAAGTCTTTGCCATGATTATTGCCTTTGTGATTCCTTTGGTGAATGTGCTGTCGGTACTGAGTTTTTCTCAAGGGCAGGGGCTGTCTTATAAAAACATTGCGTGGTCGGTTGCGAAGAATCCACTAATTTTGGCGTGTATCGTGGGGATTATGTTTAATTTCTCAGGTATGCACTTAGCTGAAAGCATTAGTCAATCCTTAAAACTGGTGGCGGGAATGAGTCTTCCACTTGGTTTGTTGTGTGTTGGTGCGGCATTACAGTTTAATGCGTTGAGGCATGCTGGGCGTGCTTTGATTTTAAATACCTTCGGGCGTTTAATCCTTGTGCCGATTCTGGCTTATATTGGCTGTCGTTTAATGGGTTTAGCCTCATTTGAAACCATGATTGTAGTGGTGTTTTTCTCGCTCCCAACGGCATCAGCAGCCTATGTCCTCACTAAATACTTCCAAGGTGACAGTCAGCTCATGGCTGCTGTGATTAGTTTACAAACCATTTGTTTTGGTCTGACTTTTCCACTGTGGATGTGGTTTTTGCATGTATAAAAAAATGCCAGTTCCATTGTGCTGAACTGGCATTTTAAAATGGCTGTTTTTGAAGAGTTAGGCAAATTTAGCCAAGACCTCTAAAAATGGTGCCGCTTGACGTGGATAAGCGGCAATCACGTCATGAATGCGCTGACCTTCTGGATTGGTTGCGTTAATATCGCGACCATCCGTTTTAAATTGGGTGAGCAGACGCTCATAATCACTTGGGCGCATGTGTTTAAATGCATGGTACAACACATGAAAGTCGCCATTCACACCTTCAGGAGGAAGCTGAGTTAAATAGGCAAATACACGCTCATCTGACCATTCTTCATTGAACGTTGCTGGCTGAGATAATGCCATAGCAATCTCCTTGCTGGTTTAATCATTAAAAAAGGCAAAATATGGGAGACAAAAAATACTTTTTTGTGTCTGCGCATATTCTGCCTTGATTCAATTTGCTTGACTAATCAAAAATCAGATTAACGTTCTTCAGGCAAATTGATATTCATTTCAAGCATTTCAATATTCGCTTCAGAACGAACAGCCATTTGAATGTGCTGTTCATCTACACCGCGAACATAGCGATTCACCACTTGCATGATTTCTTTCTTCATTTGGTCGATTTTTTCTTGGCTAAGACGTTTACCTAAACCACTTTCAGACGCTACGATAACTTTCAAACGATCTTTTGCTGTTTGTGCACTAGACGGTTTTTCATCATTACTAAAAAGCTTACTCCAAAATCCTGCCATGTCTACGCTCCAAATAATCGTGCTAACCAACCTTTAGGTTTCACGGTAATGTGACGATAAGGACGTTCTTCACCTAAGAAACGTGCTACAAGGTCATCATAGGCTTGGCCTGCTGATTCTTCAGTGAAGAGAATCACTGGTTTACCTTCGTTCGATGCTTGTAAAACGCTCTTACATTCAGGAATAACACCCAAAGTCGGCACACGTAAAATATCTTTAGAAATGTCGTCAATAGTTAACATTTCTTGTTTATCTGCGCGCTCAGGGTTGAAACGTGTGATACACAAGTGTTTACGAATACGACCTTCGTTCATTTCCACTTTCTTGGTTTTGCTATCGAGCATCCCAATAATACGGTCTGAGTCACGTACAGATGAAATTTCAGGGTTTGTCACAATAATTGCTTCGTCGGCATGGTACATTGCTAAAATCGCACCACGCTCGATCCCTGCGGGTGAGTCACAAATAATGTAGTCAAACTCTTGTGACAACTCATCCATAACACGCGCTACGCCTTCATCAGTTAAGGCATCTTTATCACGGGTTTGCGACGCAGGTAAAATATATAAGTTCTCGATATCTTTATCGCGGATAAGCGCTTGTTGTAATCGAGCTTCGTTATTTAAGACATTGACAAAATCATAGACAACGCGGCGTTCACAACCCATGATCAAATCAAGGTTACGTAAACCTACGTCAAAATCGATCACAACAGTTTTGTGACCACGTAGGGCTAAACCTGTTGCAAAAGATGCACTTGTCGTAGTTTTGCCTACGCCACCTTTGCCTGATGTTACGACAACAATTTTCGCCACCGAATCCACTCCTGTTATGGTTTAAATCCCCTTATTTATCATTTGGGGCTTTTGGTGTTTATTTATACATTAAAATTCAAGCGCTTCAAATACAAGCTCTTGTTGATCATTTAAGTAAATATGTGTTGGGCGTTTTAAATGCTGCGCTGGAATATCATCTGCGACACAATAGGTTCCTGCAATTGAAACCAACTCAGCTTCTAAAGCATGGCAAAAGATACGTGCAGCAGTGTTTCCACCCGCGCCGGCAATGACTCTACCACGAGCACTGCCATAAATATGTATATTTCCTGAAGCAATTACTTCCGAGCCACTGTTAATGCCCGCGGTAATAATGATATCGCCTTGATTTTGAACCAAGCACTGACCCGTACGTAAAATTTCGTCATGGTATGAGGTCGCATGACGAATCACAGAGGCTGCCGCAACTGGAGCATTGGCAGACGGTGTGGCAACAGGAGCAGGGGCTTCAACCACTTGCTCTTTGGTTGCTTTAACTTCTTGTAGCTGTGCACCTACCGCATGACCTTGGGCTGGAATTACGGGGAACTGAATGGCACGTGCTTGTTCAGCCAAAATCCCATCTTGTACGGCCATTGGTTGAACATCCAGATCAAGCAGTAATTGGATGAGCGAAATTAACTCTTGCTCAACAGTACTTTCTAGAACCACCAAAGCTCCAGCAGTTGATGCACTTTGTAATGTTTTAGTTAACTGCTGTCGGATTGCATCATGATCATTGGTGTCAAGGGTAATGCGAATTGCATTGACCATTCTGCCGGTTATCCGGATATCAGCCATAATTTTTCCTTAAGACTTCTCAGATTTATTTTTTACTAAAGAAGTGATGTTGTAAATAGAGCAAATCCTAGAACAAAATGAAGGATTGCACTAGCTACGTTTGTAATATTTTTAGCTTAATGCTTATTCTTTGGCTTGATCATCTTTTTCTAGCTCTTCTAGCCATTGTTTCACTTTAACTTGCTTACGAATTGCATCCAAACTTTCATAGACCACAGACTCAACCAATTGCTCCAATGACTGATTGTCAATTTTTAAATCACTGACCTTTTCCGCAATTAAGCGGTAGGTCGCATTGGGTTGTGCTGGGTTTCCCGTAACCATCGGTTCTAATAAGCCTTGAGTGATATTTTCACCGAGACGTTGCCCGATACTTTGAATTTGCTGTTCAATTCGTCCTCCCACAATTGGAATTAAACGCAGTAATTGGGTGAGTTCGGGGGTATCTTCAATCGCACGGTTCACAATCAGACCGACATTTTGTGCAATAAAATACTGACGCTGTTTCAGTTCAGTCGCGAGAGATTCTTGTAGAATTTCGGCCAATGCTTGTGCAAATAAAGTCCGATGATGATCGACAAGGTCATGGATAATTTTTTTATGGGTCGAGCTGGTATTTAATTCGTGCTTAACCCCATCCAATACGGTAATCACGACGCGGTCAGACAGTTCCTCCATCACCACGCGGTAGTAAAATTTGCCCTTAGCTTGTACCGATTGAGGAATGACGTTATAGCCTAATTCGTGCAGGCGAAAAGCAATCACTCCCGCGCGGAATAACCTTAAAAAGCGTAAATGAGGAATAATGGCTAAAATTTCGTACCAATGGATGAAAGGGAAGAAAAACCAGCGACGATGGTGCTTATAAATAATAGCAATACCCCAACGTACCAGTAATTCAGCAATCAAGAACAGAATAAACCCAGCCTCGGTGGTAATGACCCACGGGTGCAAATGTTCGCGATAAAACGCTAAAACATTTTCAAGATGAATGGCATGGAAAAACCATCCACCAATATTGCTCATGATAAAAAAATTAGCGCACAAGCAAAACAAGTTAAAAATGATGAGAAACACCATAAAAATGTCATAGATCAAAAACAGTTTGAAATACAAACTTTGTGGATCGACCTGATGATATTTTGATTTTTTGGCTTGGTTATTCTGCATCATGCATAGACCCTTACTGGGTTGAGTGGGAAGGTGAATATTTGGTTTTCATTTGTTCAATCAATTGGTCTTTTTCAGCCCAAAGTTGGTCAACCCATTGTTGAAACTGTTCACGAAAGCGAGCATCGTCTTCATAGTTTCCAGAAAGTACCCACGCAGGGATGTCAATTTTACGCAAATTAACTGCAATCCGTGGGACTTCGCCAAGCCAAAATTCACTATAGCCAGGCACACCATCGGGATAGACAATGGTCATGTCCACCAACGCATCAATCTCCTTACCCAAAATCCCTAAGGCCAAAGCTAAACCGCCTGCTTTGGGTTTGAGCAAATGTTGATAAGGGGATTGTTGCTGGTCATGTTTTTCTTGGGTAAAGCGTGTACCTTCCAAATAATTTAATAGGGTAAATGGTTGACTCAGTAATTGTTCACAAGACTTGCGCGCTTCAATCATATCGCGTGTTTTTAATGCAGGATTTTTCGCAATTTGTTCTTTACTATGCCTTTTCATCATTGGAAAACCTAGAATTTTAAAGGCTTGTCCGACAAATGGAATAAAAATAAGTTCCCACTTGGTAAAGAAGCGAGTGAGGGGCATACGGGTTAAGCCGAAGTACTGATTGACTGTGGTATCGACCCAACTTTGGTGGTTACAGGTCATCAGATAACGACCTTGCATACTTAGCTCAAGATCTTCATCGACTGAAATATCCCATTGGGTATCAGGTAAAATGTGATCAATTAAATAATTGTTCACTCCTAGCCAGCTGTTGGTAATTTGAATATTGGTTTCATCTACTTTTTTTGATTGTTTAAACAGTTTTGTGAGACCAAGTGCCAGTACGGGTGGGCCGTGAAAAAAAGTACTTCCTGTAATGACTGAACCAACAGTTAAACCACGTGTGATTTTTTTTAATAAAGGTTGTTTTTGGTTTGGCGATGACATAAAAATAAACCCTGAAATCTAATGTGTTTTACAACTCGTTCTATTTTCTAAAGGTCAATATAGTACGGGATGATCAAATAGAAAAGCACCAAACATTAACTGTGTAGGAAATGTGACGAAGAAAGCCTTGAAAAGGAAATTTTTTATTACATATTGTAAATAAAGGCTTTATTATTAACAAAAAATCAATGGTCTAGTTTATCGTTTTACGACAATATTTGTTCTATAAACAAAACACACAAAGAAGGAGGCATGCGATGCGTGCACTAGCAATTTCCGCAGTCGTTGGGGCAATGGTTCTTACAGGTTGTCAAAGCACTGGCAATAACATTGGTGGTGTAGAATACGATAAAGCTGCTTTAGGTACTTTAATTGGTGCTGCTGCGGGTTATGGTATTTCTAAAGGTAATGCGAATAGTAGCCGTCAAAACAACCGTGCTGCAGCGATTGGTGCTGTATTAGGTGGTGCAACGGGCGTTTACCTTGACAATAAAGAGAAAAAACTTCGTCAACAAATGGCGGGTACTGGTGTAGAAGTTAACCGTAATCCAGATGGCTCTGTAGGTTTAATCATGCCGGGTAACATTACGTTTGATACCAACAAATCGAACATCAAGCCAAACTTCTATTCAACGTTGAACAAAGTTGCGCAAACTTTAACTGAAGATAACAAGAGCGGTATTCTTGTAACAGGTTATACCGACAGTACAGGTAATGACTCAATCAACATTCCGCTGTCTCAAGCGCGTGCGCAATCTGTAGCAAGCTACTTGGCATCTCAAGGTGTTTCTACAACACGTATTAATGCGCAAGGTCAAGGTTCAGCAAACCCAATCGCGTCTAACGCAACTGCTGAAGGCCGTGAGCAAAACCGTCGTGTAGAAATCAGCATCTACGCAATTCAATAATTTTTATTGAAGACTGAAAAACCACCTTCGGGTGGTTTTTTTATGACGATTAAAATGTGAATTTGCATTATGCATCTTGAGTGGAGATGACTATAATCGAGCTCGGAATGAAATAGAGGAAAGACTATGTCACTGGCAAGTCAGTTAAACGACAAGCAACTTGAAGCCATGAAATATACTCAAGGACCCTTGTTAGTACTTGCAGGGGCTGGTTCAGGTAAAACTTCGGTGATTACCCGTAAGGTTGCTTACTTGGTGAAACACTGCGGTATTCCAGCGTATCGCATCACAGCGATGACGTTTACCAATAAAGCAGCACGCGAAATGAAAGAACGTGTCACTAAATTACTTTCACGCGAAGAGGCAAAAGGCCTTTCAGTTTCGACTTTCCATACCTTCGGCCTAAACATGTTGCGTTTAGAGTTGAAACACACACCATTAAAAAATAATTTTTCTATTTTAGATGCAGACGACTGTAAGCGTATTTTGATGGACTTGATGCACCGTGACAATTTATCTGGTGCGGAAAGTAAAGAGCTGATTGCGAAAGCCATGAAGATGATTTCAGATTGGAAAAACGATCTGATTCCACCTGAGCAAGCACACACCACTTGTGAAACTGCTGAAGATGTTCAGTTTGCGCATTTGTATCAACTATATGAACGTAATTTACGTGCTTATAATGCGGTCGATTTTGATGACTTGATTGTGATGCCGACGCGTCTTTTACAGGAAAATGCAGAAGTTCGTGAACGCTGGCAAAATCGCATTCGCTATTTATTGGTCGATGAATATCAAGATACCAACACTGCACAGTATATTTTGGTGAAATTACTGGTGGGGGTGATGGGGCAGTTCACCGCAGTGGGCGATGATGACCAATCCATCTATGCATGGCGTGGGGCTAAGCCTGAAAACATGGCTTTGCTCAAAGAAGACTTTCACAATTTAAAAGTGATTAAACTGGAGCAGAACTATCGTTCGACCAGTCGCATTTTAAAAGCGGCCAATACCGTGATTGGTAATAATCCACATATTTTTGATAAAAAACTGTGGTCAGATAAAGGCCATGGTGAAGTCATTCGCGTGATTACGTGTCGCAATGATGACGATGAGTCAGAGCGCGTGGTGAAAGACTTGATTACGCATAAATTGATGAATGGCAAAAATTGGAAAGATTATGCCATTTTGTATCGGGGTAATTTCCAAGCACGTGCACTGGAAACACAACTGCGTCAGATGCAAATTCCATATAAGTTATCAGGCGGTCAGTCGTTCTTTGCGCGTGCTGAAATCAAAGACGTGATGAGTTATTTGCGTGTCATTATTAACCCAGAAGATGACAGTGCATTTTTACGGATCATCAATACGCCTAAACGCGCCATTGGCCCTGTGACTTTAGAAAAACTGGGTTTATTTGCTCAAGAAAATCATTTGTCTTTGCTTTCAGCAGCGGGTGATCAGCGTCTCACCATGGTGATTCCTAAAAAAGCCACCACGCAGTTGGCGGAGTTTGCAGACTTCATTACCACCTTCACTCGTGAGTTGCTTGAGGATGATGAACCAGTGCCGATTATCCGCAAGATGATGGTTGAAGCGGGTTATATCGACTATGTCAAAGAGTCTGCGGCGACGCCTGCACAGGAAAAAACCAAGCTAGATAATATTGAAGTACTGTATAGCAGTATTCAAAGTTTGATTAACCGTGCTGAAGATGTTGATGAGAAAAACATTGAAAGTGTGATTCGTAAAATGGTGTTGCTGGATATGTTAGAGCAGCAACAAGAAGAAGAAGACACCGACAAAGTAAACTTGTTGACGTTACATGCATCCAAAGGTCTTGAGTTTCCATATGTGTATCTGATTGGTCTTGAGGAAGAATTGCTGCCGCATAAAAACTCGATTGCCGCAGATACGGTTGAGGAAGAGCGTCGCCTGATGTACGTGGGTATTACTCGTGCGCGTCAGGGTTTAACTATTACGCTGGCAGAACAACGCAAAGCGGGCGGGCAGATGAAGCAAATGACACCAAGTCGTTTCTTGGATGAGTTGCCGCAAGATGAGTTGGAATGGCTAGGGCGGAAAAAGAAACTGGCGGGCAATG
This sequence comes from Acinetobacter sp. TUM15064, assembly GCF_008980265.1. Classification (NCBI taxonomy): domain Bacteria; kingdom Pseudomonadati; phylum Pseudomonadota; class Gammaproteobacteria; order Moraxellales; family Moraxellaceae; genus Acinetobacter; species Acinetobacter sp. TUM15064. The sequence goes on from NZ_BKFU01000024.1 coordinate 18,870, forward strand.
TCGATCCGAAATTACAAGCGCAGCACTATTTAGACAATTTACGTGCGTTGATTAAACGCTAATTTTTTTATTTTTGAAATTTATTGTACGAGGAAGAATAGAATGAAAGTTCAGGTTAAAGTGTTGGATTCACGTTTAGGCAATGAATGGCCAATGCCAACTTATGCGACAACGGGTTCAGCAGGTTTAGACCTTCGTGCATGTGTAGATGTTGCGACTGTCATTGAACCGGGACAAACGGTTTTGGTCAAAACGGGTTTATCTATTTATATTGAAGATCCACATTTTGCAGGTTTAATTTTACCGCGTTCAGGTTTAGGTCATAAACACGGTATTGTTTTAGGTAACTTGGTGGGTTTAATTGATTCGGACTACCAAGGTGAATTGATGGTTTCAGTTTGGAACCGTAGTCAAACGGCATTCAGTTTAGAACCAGGCGAGCGACTTGCACAGTATGTACTTGTACCTGTGATGCAGGCACAGTTTGATATTGTAGAAGAATTTGAAGCGACAGAACGCGGTGCAGGTGGTTTTGGACATACAGGTCAAAACTAAACGGTCCGTGAAAATGTAAAAAAGCCTCTCATCTGAGGGGCTTTTATTGTTTCTATGCTGAGTGCTCATTTTTAGTTCATAAAAAGTTACACCTCGTTTTTGAATCCTGAGTAAAATTAAAAAAAGCACAAAGCCATAAAAACAAGGGCAGTTGAAAATGAGCTGCTCGAAATGAACAGATTAGAAGTTAGAACTATGCATTATCAGCCGAATTTCCCTGCACATATTTTCCGCGCCTATGATATTCGTGGCAAATTGGATGTCATGAGTGCTGAGTTGATTCGTGCCATTGCGCAGGCGCTAGCGATGCAATATTTAAATGCTGGCCAAACCCGTTTAGCGATTGGTTATGATGCTAGGCTAAGCAGTCCCGCATTTGCAGAAATTATTTATCAAGAATGTATTAAACAGGGGCTAGAAGCACATGATATAGGCTGTTGCGCCAGCCCTGTATTGTATTTTGCAGCGCGTCAGTTTGACGGCAATGGCATTATGGTGACAGCCAGCCATAACCCGAAGTCGGATAATGGTATTAAATGGATTGTGCAGAGTGAACCTCCTTTACCTGAAACAATTCAGCAAGTGGCATACGATACAAATGCGTGCTTGGATCGTCATGCAGAAATGAACTGGCAGATGTTGCCACATGAGGTCGTGCCTGAATATTGTTTAGCTTATCAAGATGCATTATTGAGTGATATCCAACTGCAGCCCCAAGCTCGACCATTTAAGGTGGTGGTAGATGGGCTACACGGATCTGCGGGGCGTTGTGCAGTCTTGGTTCTAAAAAAGTTAGGTTGTGTGGTTCACCCTTTACGCTGCGAGGCCAATGGTGAATTTCCTGAACATGCCCCTGATCCATCTCAAGCCAAACATCTAGAACTGCTGCGTCACGCCGTGCAACAGCAGCATGCGGATATCGGTATTGCCTTTGATGGAGATGGAGACCGTGTTGTTTTAATTGATGAAAACGGAGTGATTATTTCAGCTGATCGGTTACTGTCACTGTTTGCGCAAATGTGTTTGTCTCAACATCCCGAGCATGAAGTCGTGTTCGATGTGAAATGCTCCACGATGGTTCGCAACACAGTACTGGCTCATCAGGGAACTCCCAAAATGATTCGCACAGGTAGTTCATTTCTACGTAAGTATTTGGCGCAGTCTAAAGGACAAGCTATCTTTGGCGGTGAGTATGCTGGGCATTATGTGTTTAATGATGGGCGTGGTTTCGGTTATGACGATGGTTTGTATGCTGCACTACGAGTATTGGAATATTTAAACTTACATCAGCTAACTTTATCAGAAGCTCTGGCAGATTACCCAGAACGTTCGAGTACTGAAGATATTTATATCAGTACCCATCAAATTTCACCTGCGCTGGTTTTAGAAAATGTGGAAAAACAAAGTCAGCACTTTCAAGCAGAAATCAGTAAAATTGATGGTGTAAGACTTGATTTTGAGGACGGATTTGGCATTATTCGAGCATCGAATACGGGCGAGTATTTTACCGTGCGTTTCGACGCGGACAGTGATCAGCGGCTCAATCAAATTCGCCATAGCTTTGTGCACATGCTGACGGCAGATTATCCGCAGATTGCACAAGACATATTAGACGCCCATTAAGGAGAGGCACATGCCACATCAACATACTGGCCTCGACAAAGCACAGGTTCTGACTGAAGCTTTGCCGTACATTCAACGTTTTGCTGGAAAAACGCTAGTTGTAAAGTATGGTGGCAATGCAATGACCGATCCTGAGCTTGAGAGCTCGTTTGCACGTGACATCGTTTTGTTAAAAACCGTTGGATTGAACCCAATTGTAGTCCATGGCGGAGGTCCACAAGTCGACTCGTTTTTAAAGCAGTTGGGACGTGAGTCTGACCGTATTGATGGTATGCGTGTGACCGATCCAGCGACCATGGAAGTGGTTGAAATGGTGTTGGGTGGTAGTGTGAATAAATCTATCGTGAACTTGATTAACCAACATGGCGGTCGTGCCATTGGTTTAACGGGTAAAGATGGTAATTTATTGCGTGCACAAAAGTTACTGATGGAAAAAACTGCGGAAGATGGCACAGTACAAAAAATTGATCTTGGCCTAGTCGGTGAAGTGACCAGTGTTAAAACTGATGTATTGGAGATGTTTAGCAGTGGTGATTTTATTCCTGTGATTGCACCCTTAGGTGTGGATGAAGAGGGCAATACCTACAACATCAACGCAGATTTGGTGGCTGGAAAAGTAGCTGAAGCCCTTGGTGCTGAAAAGCTGATTTTGTTGACCAATATTTCAGGTGTTTTAGATGAAAATAAAAACCTACTTACGGGTTTAACCACTCAAGAAGTTGACCGTCTCATTGAAACGGGCGTGATCTACGGCGGGATGATTCCGAAAGTGGGCTGTGCACTAGATGCGGTGAAAGGTGGTGTGGTGAGCGCGCATATTGTGGATGGTCGTGTGCCACATGCAACACTGTTGGAGATTTTCACCGATCATGGTGTGGGTACATTGATTACCAACCGCAGTAAACACTAAGTATTTTGAAAGCCTCCTCGGAGGCTTTTTTTAAGCCTATACGTTTTATAAATATGGTTTTATGCCCGAATGTGTTCGGGTTATGAAGCATTGTGAATTGCAAGCCAGTCAGGACTCATGCACAATAAAACCATCATAAATAAATATGTTTGAAATAAGATCAAGATTATGTGCCAACTGCTCGGAATGAATTGTGCAACACCGACTGATATTACCTTTTCATTTCGAGGCTTTTCGCAGCGGGCGGGGATTACCTCAGATCATTGTGATGGTTTTGGAATTGCTTTTTTTGAGAATAAAGCCTGTCGTTTGTTTGTTGATAATCAATCTGCAGTTGAGTCACCGATTGCTGAATTAATTCGGAACTATCCGATCAAATCACGCAATGTGATTGCCCATATCCGCAAAGCGACGCAGGGAAAAATTAACTTAGAAAACTCACATCCATTTAGCCGTGAGCTATGGGGGCGACAGTGGATTTTTGCGCATAATGGCGATTTGCATGACTTTGATCCTGTGCTGTCAGGACGTTTTACCCCTGTGGGGAATACTGACAGTGAACGTGCATTTTGTTATTTGCTAGATCAGTTAGTGAACAAATTTGGTTATGTTGAGCCAAGTTTAGATCAAGTTTTTGATTTATTAACCGATATTTCTCCACGGATTGCGGAACATGGTACGTTCAATTTTTGTTTGTCTAATGGGCAGGCACTTTTTAGTTACGCTATTACCAAACTGCATTGGTTGGTGCGAGAGTACCCATTTAAACCCGCGCAATTGATTGACCTTGATGTTGAAGTGGATTTTAGTCAAGTCACTACTGCAGAGGATCGAGTCGCTGTGATTACTACAGAGCCTTTAACTCAAAATGAAGCATGGACGGCCTTTGCACCAGGGGAAATGATTTTATTTCAATATGGCAAAGCGATACGGCATGAAATGACGCATGTAGAACGCTTAGTCCGGGAAGCTAAAGACCCATCATTAAAAAGAGTGACCAAAGCAGATCAATATTAAATTATTCCAAAATAGATAAAATATAAAAGCATGCTGATAATAATGTTAAGCATGTTTTTATTATTTTTTGTGTATTAAAAATAATAAATTGGTTAAAAAATAACTTATTCTTTTGCTCGGGTTTAAATTAATATTTTGATATAAAATAATCACTTATGTTGAATATGATGCTAATATCAGAAACCCTACTAAATTGATTCACTTTTATTTTCATCACTAACCGATATGATTAATTCATGTAATTAATCTATTAATTTTTATTGGGTGGTCGGAATGATAATGAAGTGGGTTCCAGAATATAATACTGGTATCGATGTGATTGACGATCAGCACCGTCGTATTTTAGATTACATTAATGAAATTGAAGCAATTGATGTTGATACTGATCGTGCACGTGTAAAGCAAATTCTAGAAAATATTATTGATTACACACAATCTCATTTTACTTTTGAAGAATCTCTTCAAGAAGAGGCGGGTTATAAATACCGTGTACCACATAAGCGTGTGCATGATTTATTTATTAAAAAAATTGAATCTTATCGTGACCGTTTTGAGTTAGGACAGTCGATTGAAGCTGAGTTACATGAAGTATTGTCGAAATGGCTGATTAATCATATTCAACACGATGATGCTGACTATGTCGGGGCAGTGAAAGAAAACATGATGGGGATCATCAAAGAAAAAGAAAAGAAAAAAGGGAAAAACTGGTTTGCTCGCTTCTTTTCATAAGTGAGCATAACAAGGGATAAAAACAATAAATTTTAATTCTATTTAGCGCAGCAAATCATCAGTTTTGGTGGTTTGCTTTTTGTTTTTGATTTTCATAAGAGAGCAAGGCAAAATAGCGCAAGACTTATTGAAGGAACGCATCATGCAAGACAATGCTATGTCACGATGGTTATCGCCGCTGATGGCATTTTGTTTATCATTTATTATTATTGCCACACTTGCACCCTTGGTGGGAATTCAGGTTGAACGTCAGCTCGACTTTTGGTTGCTCTGGTTATTTACCATGCTGATCTTGGCTTTACCTGTGTGTTATTTAGAAATTGCCTTAGCAAAGCGTTCAAAAACTACGGCATTAAACGCATTATCAAGTTTAACCCGTGATGCAGATGCATCACAAACTTGGCGTCTTGTGGGTTGGCTTGCAGTTGTCTTTATTCCTTTCTTGGCAGGTGGCATGCTCTCTAATGCTGCACAGCTCCTGAATCAATATGCACTGCCAGATAGTACATCACCCGTGATTTTTGGTGGTTTGGCTGTGGTTGCCATCGCTTTGTCTTTTGCACCACGGAAGCTAATTTTAGCCTTAACGGCTATTGGTGTAATCGTTTCATTAGTCGTAGCCAATGTCTCTGGAGTAAGTACGGCTGAATGGCAAGTGACGCCTGTTGAATTCTCAGAATGGGGCAGTGCTACGGTATTGGCATTAGTGGCAAGTGGTTTAGGACTCGGTCTGTACTGGCAAAATAGCCTGCTACAGGTTCAACAGCAAGATGCTGCAAGCAAGACGGTTCTACCCATTTGGATTGCACAAATTTTAGCCGTGGTTGCTTTTGCATTTTTTGCAGTACAAGCAGCATTACCTGCGTATGCCATTGCGTTGACTGCAGTTGCAGCGGCGGCCGTGTTGTTGCAGATGGCACGTGAACAGTTGGCACAGCGTCAACTGAATGTGGTCATTCAATGGTTGATACTTCTGGCTGCGACATTGGTTTGGTTGATTCCAGCGACTGGTCCGATTTTTAACATCTTACTGATGCTTTGGGGCTTAGTGATTTGTTTGATTTATGCCATTTTTGCTGGTTGGATTATGAAAATTAGCCATTTACGTAAGTCAATGAACTTTAGCAATGAAGCTTTTTATAATATTTGGCGTATTGCGGTGCGTGTGATCTTACCCGTTTCTATTGTATTGGCTATTGTGGCTGTGCTTGGAAAATTGATCTAATGAGCCAGCTTCACTACGTCTGGGTTGCTTATGCAACAGCAAACCAGCAGTTTCATCTCCGGGTTCCGTTTGCTGAGGGGATGACGGCATTGGATGCGATTCAACTGAGCGGTATTTGTTCTCAAGTTGAATTACCAGAGCCATTACAACTGGGTATTTTTGGTGTTCGTTTGAAAGAGCATGCGCAGATATTACAAGCTGGGGATCGCGTTGAAATTTATCGAGCTTTAAGCATTAATCCTAAAGATATTCGTCGGATACGTGCAGAAAATAACCCTGTGGGGCGCTTTGCCAAAGGCAATCGCTTAAAACAATCGAAGTGATATGAAAAACCCCTCAGTTGAGGGGTTTCTTTTTTATTATAAGGCTTTATAGTGGGGGCGCGTTTAGAATCGCTTCTTTCGATGCTGGTAAGCCTGGCTGAGATTCAGGGATGCTTTCTAAGCCTTCAATTTTTTGGACAATACCATTTGAGTCAAAGTAGATTTGCAGGTGTTGCCCATGCGCAGCAGGAATCTTGGCTTTTTTAGCATAGGTTCCTGGGGTATAATTGTAGATGTAGTCCCAACGTAGTGGATTCATTGGATCTGAAAGCGTAGGGCTGCCAAGTAAAAAGCGAACTTGTTGATGGCTCATGCCAACTTGTATTTTTGACGCTTGTGCTTGAGTTAATGGTGTACCTTGAGGAATATCAACTTTATAAACGCCCAAGGTCGAACAACCTGCGAGCAGTGAAGTGACGAATAACGTCAACATGATTTTTTGCATTTTGCTACACTATCCCAAATTAATTATGATGCAATTGAGCCACGGATAGATCATACTGCATCTACACTTTGTTGCATATTCTAACTTTAAATTTGTTGAGAGACCTTTTTACATGCCAATTTCAAATCAAGATCTACGCAAAGCTGGACTTAAAGTTACACTTCCACGAATTAAAATATTAGAACTATTAGAAAATTCAAAACAACACCATTTAAGTGCGGAAGATATTTATAAGACTTTACTTGAACAAGGTGAAGATGTCGGTTTAGCAACTGTTTACCGCGTGTTAACGCAATTTGAAGCAGCGGGTATTATTCAGCGCCATCACTTTGAAAATAACCACTCTGTTTTTGAAATTATGCAAGATGATCATCATGATCATATTGTGTGTCAAAACTGCAACAAAGTGGTTGAATTTACGAATGAAGTGATTGAGCACGAGCAGCATGAAGTTGCTGAAAAACATGGCTTTACTTTAACGGGACACTCGTTGAACCTGTACGGTTATTGTGATGCTACTGAATGCCAAGACGCGCTACGTAAAAAGTAAGATGTTCATCTAAGATATAAAAAAGGGCTTCATGAGAAGCCCTTTTTTTAGTTTGAAGGAATAAAATTAAGCTTGTCCATCAAACGTGATATTTGCACTGGCATGCAATAGACGATCGCCGCCTTCTTCTGATAATTTGATTTGTAAACGTAAGTCGTTTGGTGAGTCAGCGTGTTTCAGCGCATCTTTATAGGTAATCTGCTTGGCTTTGTACAAATCAAACAAGGCTTGGTCAAAGGTTTGCATACCAAGTTCACGAGAACGTTTCATCAAGTCTTTAATTTCGTGGATTTCGCCTTTACGGATCAAATCGGAAATTAACGGTGAGTTAATCAAAATTTCAATGGCAGCACGACGTGAATTACCGTCAGGTGTTGGAATCAACTGCTGAGCAACCATCGCTTTAAGATTTAAAGATAAGTCCATAAACAATTGGCTATGACGGTCTGCTTCAAAGAAGTGAATAATCCGGTCGATGGCTTGGTTGGCGTTGTTGGCGTGCAGTGTTGCAAATACCAAGTGCCCCGTTTCCGCGAAGGCAATTGCATAATCCATGGTTTCACGGGAACGAATCTCACCAATCAGGATCACATCAGGTGCCTGACGCAAGGTGTTTTTCAGCGCGATTTCAAAAGAGTCCGTATCAATGCCGACTTCACGCTGGGTAATAATACAGCCTGCATGTTCATGAATAAATTCAATTGGATCTTCAATGGTAATGATATGACCTTTCGAATTCTGGTTACGATACCCAATAATTGAAGCCAACGAGGTTGATTTACCTGTACCTGTTGCACCCACAAAGATGATGATGCCACGTTTGGTCATCGCTAGTTCTTTGAGTACAGGTGGAAGTTTTAACTCGTCCATGGTTGGAATCTTGGTCTCAATTCGACGCAAAACCATACCAGGCATATCACGTTGTTGAAAGGCACTGACACGAAAACGCGCAGTTTTATCACGATTCATAATCGCGAAGTTACACTCACGTGTATCCGCAAATTCTTTACGCTGCTTCTCGCTCATGATGGAGTTCAGCAGTTGTCCTGCGACATCACCTGTCAGTTTGCCTTTAGCTACAGGCACAATTTGACCGTTAATTTTCATTGAAGGTTCAACATCAGCGGTGATAAATAAATCTGACGCTTTTTGTTGAATCATATAATTGAGTAAGTCGTTAAAATCCATATCTCTACCCCAAATCCATTGTTTTCTTATAAGAATGTTTCAGGTTGTTTAGCAGCAGTACGTGCGGTCTGTGGACTAATCACCCCTTTAGTGACTAAGTTTTTCAAACTTTGATCCAGTGTGGTCATACCGTAGTTTGCACCAGTCTGAATAGCAGAATACATCTGTGCCACTTTGTTTTCACGAATTAAGTTACGAATGGCAGGAATACCAATCATGATTTCATGCGCGGCAACACGTCCACCGCCATTTTTCTTGAGTAAGGTTTGAGAAATGACGGCCTGTAGCGATTCAGATAGCATGGCACGAACCATGTCTTTTTCTTCAGCAGGGAATACGTCAATCACACGGTCAATCGTTTTTGCAGCAGAGGTGGTATGTAATGTACCAAAGACCAAGTGACCTGTTTCAGCTGCTGTGAGAGCCAAACGAATGGTTTCAAGGTCACGCATCTCCCCTACGAGAATAATATCAGGGTCTTCACGCAGAGCAGAACGTAGTGCTTCATTAAAGCCATGTGTGTCACGGTGCACTTCACGTTGGTTCACGAGACATTTTTTTGATTGGTGCACAAATTCGATGGGGTCTTCAACGGTTAAAATATGGTCATAACGGTTGTCGTTAATGTAGTCAACCATAGCGGCCAGTGTAGTTGATTTACCCGAACCAGTCGGACCTGTTACCAGTACGATACCACGCGGAAATTCACAAATATCTTTAAAGATTTGTCCCATACCCAAGTCTTCGATAGTCAGAACTTTGGATGGAATAGTACGGAATACAGCACCAGCACCGCGGTTTTGGTTGAATGCATTCACACGGAAACGTGCAATGCCCGGGACTTCAAAGGAAAAGTCTGTTTCTAATAATTCTTCAAAATCACGACGTTGTTTGTCATTCATGATGTCATAAACCAACTTATGCACTTCTTTGTGTTCTAAAGCTGGTAAATTAATTCGACGAACCTCACCATCGACACGAATCATCGGTGGCATACCCGCAGATAAGTGTAAATCTGACGCCCCGTTCTTAGCAGCAAAGGCTAGTAATTCTGTGATATCCATAATTTCCCCGAGATCATATAAATGCTAATTATTTTGATAGAATAATAAGGCTTTCAAACAACTTAACCAACAGTTTGTTGAAAGGCAAAGCAAAAAAGATGACTGAAATGAGACCCTCGTCAATGAATATCCTGCAAAACTCACGTCAACATGTGTTATCCCAAATTCAGCAGGCCTGTGAGGTTTCAGGGCGTGATGTGCAATCTGTGCAGCTTTTAGCCGTTTCGAAAACACATCCAAGTGAAGTGTTACGAGACATGTACGTTTGCGGTCAACGTGCCTTTGGTGAGAACTATCTGCAAGAGGCTCTGCAGAAGATTGAGGTGTTACAGGATTTAGATATTGAATGGCATTTTATAGGACATGTACAACGCAATAAAACCAAACATTTGGCTGAAAAATTTGCATGGGTGCATGGGGTAGATCGTTTAATTATTGCTGAGCGGTTATCGACTCAGCGACTTGCCACCCAAGCAGCCTTAAATATTTGTCTACAGGTTAACATTGATGGTCAGGACAGCAAAGATGGCTGTCAACCTAACGAGGTTGCTGAGCTGGTACAAAGCATTAGTCAGTTGCCTCACATCAAACTGCGTGGTTTGATGGTCATTCCAGCACCAAACAATGTGCAGGCTTTTACGGCGGCGAAAGTGCTATTTGAGCAAGTGAAAGCACAGCATGCACATCCAGAAGACTGGGATACGCTTAGTATGGGGATGTCGGCAGATATGAATGAGGCAATCGCTGCGGGTTCAACCATGGTGCGTGTTGGAACAGCTTTGTTTGGGGCGAGAGACTATTCACGACATTGAGTTGTTGAGGCATTAAGGTCAAAAAAGCTTCTTGGTATTCAAATATGCTGAGAAGACTTAACTTACAATTTTATAAAACTAAAACGCTGCTGAAAAAATAGGCTTCATTTAAACTGATTGAATTGCTTGTAGATTTAAGTTACTGAGTTATTGGAACAGACACTCTGACAATGATAAAAACTGCATTTAGGATGAAACCAAAAATGGAAAAAATTTATTTATTTCTCTCTCTGATGCTGAGTTTATTTTTGGCAGCGTGTAGTAGTACAAATACTCACATGGAGGAAGTGACAGCGGAACCAACAGCATTAAACGCGACGGTTTCTCGAGCTGAAAAATTGGGTACGAAATGGGGTGATGAGCTTCGTTCAAACGTAACAGAAGTGAATTTAAAACGTTTATCCAGCAGTCCAATTGCTGAATCACAAGTTCGCTATGCCAGTAAAACATATACAGGCAAAGCGGTGAATAGTATTTCTTTGGCGGCCGGAAAAATCAGTTTTTCAATTATAAATGATGCACAGCGTCCACTGCCTTTATTTCGAGATGGTCAGCAGTATTATTTATCTGGCAAAGATGGACAAAGTTATCAACTCAAATACCAAAACCATAGCAATAGCACCTTTGAAGTGGTTGCCAGTGTAGATGGTTTAGATGTGATTAATGGGCGTTCGGCATCTCGTAGCAACTCAGGTTATGTGCTTCGTCCACAGGGTGAGCTGATCATTGAAGGTTTCCGTAAGAGCGACTCCGCGGTGGCATCTTTTACCTTTAGTCGACCTGAAGATGCTTATGCGGCAAACTCAGACCACGGTTCAATCCAAAACACAGGTGTGATTGGTACAGTCATTTATCCGTTAGAGTCTGCTACGGCAGTGGACAAGGCAACTGATGCATCTAAATATGCACCACCACCAAAAGCATTCCCAGCGGATTAAAAGTTGGCGTTCTGCTTTCTCTATTGAAAATGGCGTTTAGTGGGAGCACTTACATTAAGTAGGATGCTCCTATTATTTTTAGCAGGGAACTGTATCTTAAAAAAAAGATCAAACTTTGATCATTAAAAAAGTTGAAATTATCCCACCACCTCAATGGTACTGGCACCTGCGCCTAGAGCTTTAACTTGGATTTGGACAGGAATACGTTCATGCATTTCTTGGATGTGTGAAATCAGCACCACCTTACGGCCTTGGTTTTGTAGTTGATCGAGAGCATTCATGACCATGTGTAGCGATGATGCATCTAAAGTCCCAAAGCCTTCATCAATGAACAGCGATTCGATTTTCATTGAGCCCGAGGCCATATTGGCGATGGCAAGAGATAGGGCAAGGGCAGTCAAGAAAGACTCGCCTCCTGAGAGTGATGCAACGGAGCGGGTTTCTCCATCCATGTCATGATCAATAATAGCTAGACTGAGCGAGTGATCCAAACGCTTTAAGGTATAACGCTGTGAGAGTTGGTTGAGCTGTTGGTTCGCATGTTCCAGTAAAATATCAAGGTTATATTGCTGCGCATAATCACGGAATTTCTTGCCCGTAGCATCGCCCATCAGACCTGATATTTTCCCCCAACGATGTTCTTCTTGTTGAATGTTTTGAATTTGATCGACAAATTGTTTTTGTTTCACCACATTTTGCTGATGTAACTCAAGTTTCAGTTTGAGCTGATCGCGTATTTCAAGTTGATTATTGAGTGCAGACTGATGCTCCTGCATGTGTTGCTCTAACTGTAGTGGATCAATCTCAGGTTGATACTTGAGATGTTCTTGCAATTGTTCTTGTATGGTTTTCAAAGCAGCATCGGCTTCATTCAGTAGGCGTTCAGCATGCTGTAATTTTTGACGGATCTGTTGCACTTGTGCAGGGTTAATTTCAGCAAGCGTTTTTAAGTCTTGCAGTTCAAACTCAGGATGTTCTTTGAGCCAGTGCTGGATTGTATTTTCCACATCATCTGCACTACTTTGGTTTTGCTGTAATTGTGCTTGAAGTTGTTCTAGCTGACTTTTGTCTTGCTCAAATTGATGACGTAATTGCTCAAAATGTTGCTTGATCTGTTGGTAATGGCTTTGTGTCTGTTGGCGCCGATGATCGTGTTGAATAAGCCATTCGTTGGCTTTAATACCCGTTAAGCCTGTCATCTGTTGGATCAATTGATTGGCTATTTCTGTATTCTGCTGTCCTTTTTGTTTGATCTCACTAAGCCGTTCAGCGGTTTCTCTGATGTGTTGGCTCGTGTGATCAAGATTCTGTTGATTGGTCTTGAACTGTTGATTGGTCTGATCGAGTTGCTGACGCCATTGTTCCAGTTGTTCTAGTTGCTGTGCACGAGTCTTTAGACGTACTAACAGTTGCTGTGCAGCCAAGCTAGTCTGTTGTTGCCAAACTGTTTTTTCAGCATCAGATAAATACTGGGCAATGTGTTGAACTTGGTTTTGCAAACTATTTGCTGTGTGTAGCAAGTGTTCAGTCTGTTGAATGTTTTGGATGCAGTATTGCTGGGTTTTAATATTATGTTGGCACTGCTCAGATTGCTGTTTGAGTTGCTGTAGATCGAGCGTATGTTGCTGAATGATCTGCTCAAATTGCATGTTTATTTCTGATTTTGTTTGTGTCAGGTCGAGTGCAATATCTGCTGTTTTACCGTGTGCAATCAGCACGCTTTGTAATGGGCTGATTTTTTCAGAAAGTTGCTGGATTAGTGTTTTGCGTTGTTCTATTTCTGCATTGAGTTTGGTGAGTTGTTGCTGTGCTTGCTGCCAAGCTTGAAAGCTTTCGAGCTCTTTTTGGTTTGCTTGTTGTTCCTGCTGTTGTTGAAGCTCAAACAGGGCTTTGGAGAGCGCAGTATCTTCCATTTTATAAGGATGTGATGTACTTCCACAGACAAGACAAGGTTCGCCCTCTTGGAGTTCAGCACGTAAATGTTCAACATTCTCAGCATTTAAAAGCCGTTGCTGTTGTAAAACTTGTTGTAGTTGGATGCGTTCACTTTTGGTTGATTGAAAAGCCTGATCCGCTTGCAGCGTATGCTGTTGTAAGGCTTGTTGCTGAGTTTGAGCACTGTTGAGCTGTTCTTGCTGTTGTGCAATATCAGTCTTCAATTCAAAAAACTGTTGAACTTTTTGCTGAATTTGCTCAATTTGACTGAGCTGATTGATCTTCAACTCTCGTTGCTGCTGTGCTTGCGCAATTTTAACTTCCAGTTCTTCGATGTGACCAAACTGTTGTATGGACTGTTGTAATTTTACCTTTTGTGCTGACAGTTGCTGTTCTACTTGAGCTTGTTGCCCGAGTTGATATTCAATGTTTTGGTATTGTTGAATAAACTGTTCGAGTTGTTGGACATGGGCGCTGAGGCCTTGGTCTAAGCTTGTAAACTGTTGTGAACTTTCCAGTTGCTGCTTACACTCGGTTTGCTGACGCTCAATGTGCTGAATCTGCTGTTCAAGCTTTTGTTGTTGCTGGGTTAGGGGCAGTTTAGACTGTTCTAAAGCCTGCAATTTTTCCTGAGCTTTCTTAAACTCAGCCCCGATAAAATCACGTTCTTGAATACATTTACGTACATCATTCAATGCATCATGATGGGTACTTTCAAACTGTTGTAGTTCATTCACTGCCGTTTCAGCTTGCATGAATTGAGCTTTTTCAGTCTCAAATTGCGTGAGTAAATGATCAAATAACTGTTGTTGTTTTTTCAGGCGGGGCAGCAGTTGTTGTTTGGTTTGAAGTAGCTGTTGTTGTTGGAACAGCATAGGTCGAACTTCAGCGAAGATCTCTAAACGAGCCAAGCGTTCACGCTCAGGGTTTAATTCCTGTTGTAACTTATACTGTGCTTCGACCAGTTGTTGTTTAATGATGATTTCACTGTCGAGTTTCTGCTTGCTTTCAAACCATTGCTGTTGTTTTTGCAGTTGTGACTTTTGGGCTTCGAGTTGTTGATAGCTGTGGTCACTATGTTGGAATTGTGCGGATAGTTCTGCAACTTGCTCATCGGTTAACAGTTCAATATGACCCAATACATTTTCTAGCTCTTTGCGCTGAGTCGCGACCAGTTTGGTTTTCTCATAAGCCAGTTGTCCAATTTTGCCAAAAATAGCCGAATTGGTGAGATATTCCAATAATTCGCCGCGCTCATTGTCTCGTGCTTTTAAAAAAGCAGTAACTTCGGATTGTGCCAGTAGAACAGCGCGCGTGAATTGTTCAAAGCTCAACTGGGTAATACGTTTGATGTTTTCATCGACGGCTTTGGCTTTATCCGCAACAACGACACCATCGGTGACACATTTTAAATAGCGCTGTACGTTTTGTAGTTTCCCGTCAGCTTTTTCTCGTGAACGTTTCAATTCCCATCGAGCGATATAGCGTTTTTGGTCTTGTGCAATAAAGCAAAGTTCAGCATAACCATGCGCGGTACCACGACGCAGTACGGTCAGTGGGGAATTGGTGAGTAGTTCTGAGCCATCGACATCTTGAATTTTTCCATCGCTGTCTTTGAGGCGTGGAATACGGTTAAACAGTGCCAAACACATTGCATCTAAAATGGTAGATTTGCCTGCACCTGTTTTCCCTATAATGGCAATAAGCCCTGCACTGGCTAAAGGATCACTTTCAAAATCAATCAAGTGTTCGCCAGAAAGTGAAGCAAGGTTTTTTATTCGAATGGAAACAATATTCATAGTAAACCTTTAAGCCTCGTATCCATCTTCAAGGGATTGTTCAGCTTCACGCATTAAACTCATAAAATCCTGTAGCACAGCGGTATCATGCTGATAACCCTGTTTTTCCCAAATTTGCTGAAACAGTTTTTCTGGTGTGGGTGGTTCTAAACTTACTTTAGCGGGGGCATTGGGGTCTTGCTCCGTAGCTAAGTACTGACGTGAAATACGGACTAAACGATAACGATTTTTAGGCAGTGCATCTTCAAACTGTTGTCTTAAATTGGGCTGAGGCGGAACAGCTGTATGATATTCAATATCGACATATTCACGTTGATCAATCAGCTCAATTTCACCTGCTGGTAAGGCTTTGAGTTTGTCCAGCACCTCATTTAACTCCCCCCGTATTTTATGCAGTTGAATACTACGTGGTATAGCGAGTACATTTAACTGGAAACGTGAGGCATCTTTCTGTACGGGGTCAAGTGTCACTTCAAGAACTTGATGTTTGTAGTTAATTTCACTAAATGACAGGGGGATAGGTGAGCCGCTATAACGGATATGCTCTTCACTGACTTTTTGCGGTTTATGTAAATGCCCGAGTGCTACATAGTCAATGATTTCATCAAATAATGCTGTTGAGAGTGCTTCTTCATTACCAATCACAATCGGACGTTCAGAGTCTGAGGTTTCGCCACCTTGCATATGTGCATGAGACATTAAAATCAGGGCTTGATCTGCTGTTTTGCGGGCTTTGGCCTCGGCAATCAGTTGTTGATGCAAATAGGCAATCGCGTTTTGGCTATTGGTGGTGTGTTCATTAACGCCTGTAATTTCAGCGGGGCGTAAAAAGGGCAGGCTCAGACACCATGCCACAATATTCTGTTGTTCATCTAAAATGGGCACCAATAAATGTTCAAGGTCGATTTGTTGTTCAGTATTTTTATGAATGACACCGACTGCTTTGGCATTGTATTTCGCCAGTAAAGGTTCAACTTGTTCAATGCGATAGCCTGAGTCATGGTTGCCTGCAATCATGAGCGTTTGCATGTGGGGGGCACGTGCATGCGCATCGGCTAAGAACTGGTACAGTTGTTTCTGTGCACTGGATGCAGGATTGATGACATCAAAAATGTCTCCTGCAATAAGTAAAGCATGCGGTTGTTTTTCACTGATTTGTTGTAGTAACCATGCTAAAAACTGTTCATGTTCATACTGGCGGGAATGGTTATAAAAGAACTGTCCCAGATGCCAATCCGATGTATGAAAAAAACGAACAGCCATAGATGCCCCAAGCTCAAAACGCAATAGAGTTATAAGCTAACATAAATCAAACTTTTTCGAAGGATAATCATCAGCTCTACGTCAAACCTTGACGTAGATGATTGGGCTGATAGTTATAAGTTGCATGACACCGAGAAATGGCGAGATTATTATGTGAAAAGGAAAGTGATGGATGTGTTTGATTAACACTATAGTAAAAAGATTAAATATGATTAAAAAATGTTCTTTTTATGAGCTATTATGTATCTGAATGAAATTGTATATCGTTTCGTATGCATAAAAAAATGTAAAAATTGATTAAGTATTCAATTTCAATAATTTATAACAATGATTTATGAAGAAGGTTAAAAACAATAAATCATTTATCGAGTAAGACTGGGTATAAGGAGAAAATAACTATGTCTGATTCTATTTTCAATTCGCCCCGTATCGTCAATGATCTGGTGTATAAGACGCTGATTGAATCAACACTTGCTATTCCTTGGAGCATAGATTGGGAAACCAAAACTTTTAGTTATATTGGCCCACAAATTGAAAAAGTATTAGGTTGGAAACAGGATTCATGGAGAACTGTTGAAGACTGGGCAATGCGTATGCATGAAAATGACCGGGCATGGGTGGTTGATTTTTGCGTGGCACAGTCGATTTCTGGTGTCGACCATGAGGCAGATTACCGTGCGCTGACCATTAACGGGGAGTATATTTGGATCCGCGATGTGGTTCACGTGGTTAGAAAGCCCGATGGGGAAGTGGACAGTCTGGTCGGATTCATGTTCGATATTTCTGAGCGCAAAAGACAGGAACAAGAGTTAGAAACGCTGAAAAAGCAATTGGAAGAATATTCGTATCAAGATGGCCTTACGGGTATTGCAAACCGTCGGTTCTTTGAAGATTGCTATCAACGTGAGTGGCTTAATGCGCAGCGTGAGCAGAAACCACTGACATTAATGTTATTAGACATCGACTATTTTAAACAGTACAACGATTATAATGGTCATATTTTGGGGGATGCATGCCTCAAACAAATTGCACAATTGTTGAAAAAAAATGTGTCGCGTCCACGTGATTTAGTTGCACGTTTTGGTGGGGAAGAGTTTATTTTGGTTTTACCTGATACATCGCAAGATGCTGCCATTGAAATTGTAGAACGTATTTTGCAGAGTATTCGGACAGCCGATATTTGTCACAGTTCATCGCCATTAGATCAGCGTTTATCCGTCAGTCTAGGAGTAAAGACAATTGTGCCTATGTTTAATCATGACAAAATGACCTTCTTAAAAGAAGTAGATCGAAATTTATACTTGGCTAAAGAACAAGGACGAAATGGCTACGTTATTCAAGATGAGTCTGCTGTTCAACATTTAACGTATTATTAATCTATTCTTTGCTTCCTCATCTGTTGATGGTGGGGAAGTTCTAAAAAATCAGTTGCCCAAAAAATAAAGACCGACGATTCGAGTGATGATGAAATCGTCGGTCAAAGAAAACTGCTTCACGTTTAA
The DNA here is from genome assembly GCF_008980265.1 of Acinetobacter sp. TUM15064. Taxonomy (NCBI): domain Bacteria; kingdom Pseudomonadati; phylum Pseudomonadota; class Gammaproteobacteria; order Moraxellales; family Moraxellaceae; genus Acinetobacter; species Acinetobacter sp. TUM15064. The sequence continues at coordinate 36,748 of NZ_BKFU01000024.1, forward strand.
ATGTTGGCTGCTAACAACATTTAAATTTGGAGCCAATCTTATTGCTCTAGGAAAGGTCACCGTACGTATTGTGGATGCCGGTACAATATTTTGACGGTTGCTGCGACCTTGTACCCTATTTAACGCAACTCAACTTCAATTGGTTGACATGAAAATGAAAAAAAATTGAATTTTTTTTATAATGAGTTTTTAGCTAGGTTGTAAGCAGCGCTATGGTATCACTAACACGATATTTTCTTTGGTTTTTTTTCTTGTGTTTTATTTTTAGCTGCGTATGCGGTGTGTTAGCAGCACTGCTACCTACAGGTTTGGGCGGTGTATTAACAGCTGTACCGTATTTGGTGGCTATGATTTGGGTGCTCCAAAAATTTATTAAACAACAGCGCCGTGCACCGACCCAAGCTGAACGTAAAAAATTTACTTTGGGTTTTAGTCTGATATTTTGGGGCTATAACTTGGCGTTTCTCTTGCTTGGTTTATTCATTTTTGCCCAAGCTGATGCTGAAGTGGGACAAAACTTTATGCTTTATCTACAACAGCCACAGTTTGTCGCGATTATCGTAATTATGTTTTTACTGGTTGCCATTCCACTTTGTTTGCTGACCTATTGGTTCTATGGCAAACAAGCAGAACGTATGGCGGCAAAAATTGTCGCTTAATCGTAAAGCTTTCTTCTAAATGCTATAGTCTGATGAAAAGTATCATTTGAGATCACGCTATGCAAAAAGAACGTGTATTGGTGACAGGAGCGAGTGGTTTTATTGGTTCAAACTTGCTTAATTATTTATTAGAAAAAGATTATGAAGTCATTGGTTTAAGTCGGCAGAAGAATCTTTCAAAAATACATCCACATTTAATCTGGATTCAAACGTTGGATGAATTGAAACATGATCGAATTGATTATGTGGTAAATCTGGCGGGGGAAAGTATTGCTCAAGGGCGTTGGACAGATGCCCGCAAACAAAAGCTGATTGCCAGTCGTGTTGAAATGACGACAACACTCTATCAGTATCTAGCCAAAAGAAATATCCAACCGAAATGCATTATTTCAGGCTCAGCGGTGGGCTATTATGGTATTGACCCGACTGAACAATGGACAGAACGTTGTACAGAACAGTCTCCACCGCAGTCGATTTTTATGTCGGAGTTATGTCAAAAGTGGGAGCAATCTGCTCGGCAAAACACAACGCAAAATACCAAAATCATCCGCTTGGGGGTGGTCTTTGGACGCGGGGCGGGCATTCTGCCGCAAATGTTGTTTCCGATTAAAATGAATCTGTGTGCTCGAATTGGTTCAGGACGACAACCTGTGGTGTGGGTGCATATTCAAGACGTGTTGCGAGCGATCGAGTTTTTGATGCTACATGAAACGACTGAGCAGGTCTTTAATGTCGTCAGTCCAGAAAAAGTCACCCAGTCGGCGTTTGCACAAACCGCAGCTCAAATTCTAAAACGTAAACCTTTACTTTCTTTGCCTGCTTTTGTGTTGAAATTGCTCTTAGGCGAGCAGTCTCAACTGGTGTTAAATGGTCAGTTTGTCCGTCCGCAAGCGCTGAGCAATCAAGGCTTTGAGTTTAAGTATCCGACTTTAAAAGAAGCATTGCTTCATCTCATTCAGCCCAAAGCGTGATTGTGGTGAAGTCATCATCACGCAAAATGTGCTAAACGTTCTGGAGTATAGGCAGTCGCATCAACAGTTAATGGGTGCTCTAACATTAACTCACGCAGTAGCCGTGCAGATGCGGGTCCCATACACAGACCATTTCGATAGTGGCCGAAGTTTGCCCAAAGATTGGAAATTTCAGGAAATGCTCCGATATAAGGGACGCCTGTTGGTGAACTTGGGCGTAGACCTGCCCAATGCTTCACAATTGGGAAATCAGCCAGTTCTGGCACCATGTCCAAGCAGGCTTTATAAATATTTTGTTGGGTTTGTAGGGAGGGGCGTTGGTCAAAACCGACATCCGCCATGCTTGAGCCACAAACGATATGACCGTCTAAACGTGGAATCAGATACATGACCTGATTCATACACATTGTTGGGAGCCAGTTTTCAGGGGTTTTAAACAGCAACATTTGCCCTTGTACAGGGTTCACTGGAATGCTGCATTGGAGTTGTTCGGACCAGTGCTGTGACCATGCGCCTGTTGCAATCACCACATGATCTGCATGATAACTTTGACCATCAGCAGTTTTTACCCCTTGAACTTGCTGATTGACTATGTCAAACCTATGTACCCATGCTTGCTCATGGAAAGTGACTTGTGATAATTGTTTGAGATATTCCACAATCGACTTGAGCAGTCGGGGATTGCGGACGTTAGCTAACTGTGGAAAATGGATGGCTTGTTGAAAGCGCGTTGAAATACGTGGATTGATCTGTTCCAGTTGCGTGCGTTGTAAAAGTTCACACTGCTGCATCGGTTCCTGATGTTGTTCTTTATAATTTAGACCAATATCAAAATCAGCTTCGTCAAAAATTAGCATACCTGTTTCATGGATTTCAAAATCTATCCCTGAAACGGGGCTAATTTTTTCATTCCATGCTTGATACATGCTTTTGCCATATTTGGCGAGGTCATTGACACTTTGTGGATAGCGCCACGGGTACATCGGAGAGAGAATACCTCCACCTGCCCATGAGGCCGCTTGTCCTGCTTGTTGTTGGTCAAAAATCTCCACTGAACAACCGTGTTCAATCAGCTCAAGCGCTGTCAGTAATCCACTGATACCTGCACCAATAATGGCAATATGCATTGCAACTCAATCCTTCTGGTGTATTTCTTTTACTTCATGTCTTTCAGTTTGAGTGCCGCTTCTTCTGCAAAATAGGTCCAGATGCCATCGGCACCTGCGCGGCGGCAACTCATCAGTGATTCAATAATCACGCTGTCCGATAACCAACCATTTTGAATGGCTGCGGCAAGCATGGCATATTCACCACTGACTTGGTAAACGAAAGTCGGGACGCCAAAAGTGTCTTTGACTTCACGAACAATGTCCAAATACGGCATACCCGGTTTGACAATTACCATATCCGCGCCCTCTTGAATATCAAGGGCGATTTCATGTAGGGCTTCTGCGCGGTTGCCGACATCCATTTGATAGTTGTATTTATTGCCACCTTTAAGGTTGCTCGATGAACCGACTGCATCGCGGAAAGGACCATAGAAGCTTGATGCATATTTTGCTGAATAGGCCATGATCGAGGTGTAGATATGGCCATTGGCTTCAAAGGCTTGACGGATGGCACCGATACGACCATCCATCATGTCACTGGGTGCGAAAATATCAGCACCCGCTTCCGCGTGGCTTAAGCCTTGTTTAATCAGTGCCGCAACGGTTTCGTCATTGAGTACATAACCTGTTTCATCAATAATGCCATCTTGACCATGCGTGGTATATGGATCAAGTGCACCATCGGTAATCAGCACCATTTCAGGCAATTCTTTTTTGAGCAGACGTAGCGTGTTTTGAACCAAACCATCTTCACACCATGCTGCTTCGGCACTGAGGCTTTTATCTTCTTGAGGAGTTACTGGAAATAGTGCGAGTTTCGATACACCAAGTTCAAGTAAACGCTCCGCCTTTTTGACAAGTAAGTCAGCAGATAAGCGCTGAATATTTGGCATACTGGGAATATCTTGGGTTTGCTTCTGTCCTGGCAGGACAAATACTGGATAGATGAGATGATCTGGCGTTAAATGAGTCTCACGGACCATAGAGCGCAGATGTTCATTTTTACGAATACGACGCATGCGAGTAGCGGGAAACGCGGGACGATTGAACGTATAGGTCATAAAAATCTCGATAATCAGTATTAAACTAGGTCAGTATTGTAGACCTATCTGGTGGTTTTGGGCAGATTTGGATAGGTTTTTATTGTTTGCATGCTAAAGCAGGGTGTTATGAATAGTGGTGAAAAAAGCTGGACGGGCAGCATACACTTAGGAGCGAAAGTGGATATTGATGTGGTTTTTGAGCAATTGGTCAAGGCTTTTAATGCATCGCCATTTTTTAAGCACAACAGTATGAGCATGCGTGTAGTCAATGGACAGATTGAAGCCTATATAGATATGCAGGATTACTTAATTGGTAATGTCGCGTTCCAAATTTTACATGGTGGCGTGGCTGCAACGATTTTGGATAGTGTTGGTGGTATTGTGGCGATGGGGGAGCTGTATAAAAAAGCCGAACCTGACACGATTGCAGATACCATCAAAAAAGTATCACGTTTAGCGACAGTAGATATGCGGGTTGATTATCTTGCGCCGGGACGTGGAAAATATTTTATTGCACGTGCTGAAACCCTGAGATTGGGGCGTAAAGGTTGTACGATGCGTATGACTATGGTGAATGATGAAGATCGAGCGATTGCAACAGCTATTGCTTCGTATGCATATTAGGTCTATATGACTAAATGATTAATAATTAAGTGAAATTTATAGCACTCAGCAGGAAGTTGGGTGCTAAAAACTAAAAAAGACTGTGCAGTTACAAATTATATTCTCAAAATATGATTATCTAATCGTAAAATGCATCAAATTTTATAGTGACTTTCTCATCGACACCAATGCAGACAAGTTTTTTGTCTGATGTCCCTTTAGAAGGGATGATGCCGGCTGACCAAGTCTGTTAGATTTAGGAAAAATCAATGACAGATGCCTCAAATACACTGCCAGATACTGATACAGCCAATCAAATTAGTGATCAAACACTGAAAGCAAAACGGAAGAAAAGTTTAACTTTTGTTGCTCTAATTCTGATTATTGCTGCCGTTTTATACTTGGTTTGGAAACTGTTTTTTCAACATTCAGTCTCTACAGACAATGCTTATGTGGGTGCAGAAACGGCATCCATTACCTCTATGGTGACAGGTCAAGTTGAAAAAGTCTTGGTCAGTGATACTCAGAATGTGAAAAAAGGTGATGTGCTGGTTTTAGTGGATCATCGTGATGCTGAAATTGCTGTAGCCCAAGCTCAAGCTGAATTACTTAAAGCACAGCGCCAATATAAACAAAGTGCCGCCAACAGTAGCTCTTTAAACTCGCAAGTCTTTGTAAGTGATGACGCCATTCACAGTGCTGAAGCGCAAGTGGCTAAAGCCCAAGCTGAGCTAAATAAAGCACAGGATGACTTGAATCGTCGCCAGCAGTTGAGTGCAACAGGGGCAATTTCCAAAGAAGAGTTGAGTACTGCACAAGCCACATTCAATAATGCACAAGCCGGCTATAACTTGGCACAGGCTGGTTTAGCTCAAGCAAAGTCGAGCCAAAAAGCGGCGCAAAGCAATTTGGCTGCCAATGAAGCCTTAATTCAGGGTAGCAATGAAAACTCGATGCCTGATGTTTTAGTGGCACAAGCAAAATTAAAACAAGCTTTGTTAGACCTAGAACGTACAGAAATAAAAGCGCCTTTTGATGGTGTGGTGACAAGCCGGAAAATCCAAGTTGGACAACGTGTGGCACCGGGTTCAGTGCTCATGATGTTGGTTCCTATTTCACAGTTATATGTCGATGCGAATTTTAAAGAAAGTCAGCTTGAAAATGTACGTCCAGGTCAAAAGGCTATTCTAACCTCAGACTTATATGGGGATTCGGTTGAATTTCATGGCACAGTCTTGGGCTTTTCAGGCGGTACGGGCTCTGCCTTTGCATTGATTCCTGCTCAAAATGCGACAGGAAACTGGATCAAGGTCGTACAGCGCTTGCCAGTACGTATCCAACTTGACCCCAAAGAACTGACTGAGCATCCTTTACGTGTTGGCTTATCTATGGAAGCTCAAATCGACTTGAAATCGAAGTAGTTGCTTATGAATAGCTACGTTCCCTATGGCGACTTAAAAGGTGGTCGCCTCATGCTGGCAGCCTTTGTTCTTGCTTTGGCCAACTTTATGGTCGTGCTAGATATGACGATTGCCAATGTCTCTGTGCCTCATATTACGGGAAGCCTTGCTGTATCGAGTTCGCAAGGGACATGGGTGATCACCTCCTATGCTGTGGCTGAGGCAATATGCGTTCCTTTAACGGGATGGCTTGCAGGTCGTTTCGGTGGGGTCAAAATTTTCATTTTAAGCCTAATAGGCTTCACGGTATTTTCAGTACTGTGTGGTTTATCAACCAGTTTAGAAATGTTGGTTTTTTGCCGAATCGGTCAAGGTCTATTTGGTGGTCCGATCATGCCACTTAGTCAGATGTTGCTGATGCGAATTTTCCCTCCTGAGAAACAATCTCAAGCGATGGGTATGTGGGCAATGACGACAGTGGTTGGTCCAATTCTGGGTCCAATTTTAGGCGGAACTATCAGTGACAACATGTCATGGCATTGGATTTTCTTTATCAATATTCCAGTCGGTATTTTCTGTGCATTTGCAGCAATGCGTTTATTAAAACCAGCAGAAACAGCAACAGCAAAACTGAAAATTGATATGGGGGGCTTATTGCTATTGGTGCTTTGGATTGGGGCATTACAACTCATGCTCGATCTGGGGCATGAACGTGACTGGTTCAATAGCCCTGTGATTGTGGTATTGGCTTTAACCGCTGTGATTGGTCTGGTGATCTTTACCATTTGGGAGCTGACCGAACGACATCCAGTGGTGAATATCCAAATCTTTAGATACCGTAGTTTTACTATTTCTGTTTTAGCATTGGCCTTTGGTTTTGGTGCTTTTTTCGGCAGTATTGTGCTGATTCCACAGTGGCTACAGATCAATTTGGGTTATACCGCAACTTGGGCAGGTTATTTAACTGCAACTATGGGGTTTGGTAGTTTAACCATGTCGCCAGTTGTGGCAAAGCTAGCAACCAAATATGACCAACGCGCACTGGCGAGTTTTGGTTTGAGTATTTTGGGTGGGGTGACGCTGATGCGTTCATTCTGGACCACAGATGCAGACTTTTTCGCATTGGCATTACCACAAATCTTGCAAGGTTTTGCTGTGCCTTTCTTCTTTATTCCTCTGTCGAATATGGCATTATCGTCTGTGTTGCCACATGAAATGGCATCTGCCGCAGGTTTAATGAACTTTTTAAGAACTATGGCAGGGGCAATTGGGGCATCGGTTGCTGTTACCATTTGGGATGACCATACTAAAGTTGCACGTAGTGAAATGGTAGGTAGTTTACATACAGACCAGACCCAATCCCTGTTAATACAGCAGGGGATGAGTTCGGAGAGTGCTTTAGCTTATATTTCCAGTCTAGTCGATAAAGAAGCATTAACCTTATCCGCAAACTATATTTTTCTGATCTTAGCATTAGTATTTCTTTTCGCTGCTGCCATTATTTGGCTTTGCCCTAAACCTAAATTGGGTGTCGGTGGTGGAGGGCATGCACACTGAGACCATAAAAAATCACCTAAAAAAGAACATGCCAGTCAGTTAAGGAACTGACTGGCATGTTCTTTTTCAACCCTAGATTTTATTCGATAGAATTAGGAATTAAATTTCAGACTTTGCACGTTCTAATGCAGACTGCCATTGCTGTAAGTGAAAATCACGTTGATCTGAGCTCATTTGGGGTTCAAATGCACGCTCAAGTTGCCAAGACTGTGCAATTTCATCTAAGTTAGAAAAGATACCAGACCTTAAACCTGCCATGGCAGCAGCTCCCCATGCTGTAGATTCTTGCATTTTAGGGCGTAAAACAGGCACATTTAAAATGTCTGCCTGAAACTGCATAAGCATATCATTTTGACTCGCACCGCCATCGACACGTAATTCTTTGAGTGGTTGCTGAATATCGGCTTGCATGGCGGTCAGTACATCTGAGACTTGGAAGGCAATAGATTCTAAAGCTGCACGTGCAATATGGGCTTTGTTGGTTCCACGTGACATTCCACATAGTAATGCACGAGCTTCACTGTCCCAATGTGGCGCACCAAGTCCAGTAAAAGCAGGGACAAGGATAACGCCATCGGTATCCTTAACTGTACAAGCCAGCTTTTCGACATCGCCACTTTTTTGAATAATGCCTAAATTATCTCGTAGCCATTGCACAATTGCTCCTGCCATAAATACGCTACCCTCTAAGGCATAAGTGGTTTGATTTTGCGTTTTCCAGCCAAGTGTAGAAAGCAGTTTATTTTTACTGTACTGAACAGTGTCCCCCGTATTGAACAACATAAAACAACCCGTGCCATAAGTATTTTTAGCTGTACCACTTTCAAAGCAAGACTGGCCAAACAGCGCAGACTGTTGGTCACCTAAAATCCCTGTAATTGGAATATTGGCTCCAAGTAGTCCTGTTGCAGTATCGGCCACATAGGTATCTGAATTGATAATTTGAGGAAGTAGTGTAGATGGAATATTAAAGAGTTCTAATAGCTCTTCATCCCACTGCTGGGTACTCAAATTCATCAGCATGGTACGAGATGCATTACTAACTTCGATGACGTGATTTGCGCCTTGAGTCAGATTCCAAATGAGCCAACTGTCAATGGTACCAAAAGCTACATGACCTTCTGTCGCCAATTTACGGAGACCGTTGACATGTTCAAGTAACCATACCAATTTTCCAGCACTAAAATAAGGATCAATTCGAAGCCCTGTTTTGGATTGAATTTTGTGGCTCATGTTTTGCTGAAGGAGTTGGTTGCACCATTCAAAAGCACGACGATCTTGCCAAATAATGGCAGGTGCAAGTGGTTGCCCTGTGCGTTTATCCCATACGACAGTCGTTTCTCTTTGGTTGGTGAGACCAATGGCTTGAATGTCTTTGGCAAGGATGCGAGCCGAGGCGAGTGCTTGCTGTACAACGGCAATTTGTGAGCTCCAAATCTCTTGGGCATCTTGTTCAACCCAGCCAGATTGAGGGGTGTGTATGCGTGTTTCGCGTTGTGCCGTTGCCTGAACTTGACCTTGTTCATTGAAAATAATGGCACGACTCGAAGTGGTTCCTTGGTCGAGTGCAAGTAAGTAGCTCATAAATTATTTTATTGTTGGACTTGAAAACCAAAATATTAACGCAATTATGTAATTAAGCGCATCAATATGTGTGTTTATTTAGAAAATAGATCGTATTTTCTGGCAACTATGCTATGATTGGCGCTACTTTGGGGGTGTTTCTGGCTTCGACGCTGGTGATGAAACTCATAGATGCATGTCGAGAGCGCATTTTCTCTCGTAAATCAAATTTGCATTTTTTAGTCGCAAACGACGAATCATACGCTCTAGCTGCCTAAGGGCAGCTTGTCCGCCTCTCCGAATACTTGTGGTTAGAGAGTCCGACTGAAGCGCACGCACACAAGTCCGTATAAAACCAAGCCTCGGGGTTTTGTACTAAATTAAGAGGATCGCGATTTGTACCCTGTTCGTCGGGTCACAAAGAGTTAAAACAGTAGACGATATCTAAGCATGTAGTATTCTCGAGCGTAGTGCTGGCGGACGCGGGTTCAACTCCCGCCACCTCCACCAAAATTCTTTCCGAAGTAATCCATTGGAATCTAAAAAAGCCTTTAAACTCAATGTTTAAGGGCTTTTTTATTGGCTGTGTTGTCCGGTGCTGTCCTAAGCGATTTGACCCTATTTTTGCTTTGTGTGGGTCAATATTGGGACAATTTGACCCACTAAATAAGTTTAATTATGTGGGACAAAGATATGTCGCTTACTGATGTGATGTGTAAAAAAGCACTGCCGCAGGAAAAACAGTACCGTCTTTCTGATATTAATGGCCTGTCGTTACGAGTCGATCCGAATGGGAAAAAATATTGGTCTAACCCAACTGGTTTCAGCAAAAAATATTACACCTGCGAAAGCAGTTAAGTGTGAAGCTCAGTATTAAAGCTATTTAGTTAAAGTATTTGCATAACTAAAACATTTGAAAAAGGTTTGTTGCAGCAGATGTTTGTGTAAGGGGAATTGTTATGGCGAATTGGTTAGTTACTGTTAATTACGATGAATTTGATTTAGAAAAAGCCTTTGATGCTTTACCTAAAATTTATTGGAAAAACTCAGCAACAACTGAAGGTAAAGGCCTACAAATTAACGATATTGTTTATGTCTATGTGACTCAACCAATATCTAAAGTTTTGTATCAATTCAAAGTGATTGGGCATGCTGATCCATCAGAATATCCTCTTGCACAAAAAGCATTTTGGAAAGATAGAACCCAGCTGAATAGCATTAAGGGCTATGCTGTTTTTGAAAAATTGAAAAAAGTCGATAAAGCTACTTTATCTTTTGATTACTTTGTCGAGAACAAATTAATCCGTGATGCTCCAATTCAAGGTCGCCGTACAGATCGAGATAAAGACTCTAATGACCCTATTCGCATCTTCTTAGCGCATATTGTGAATGAGTTTAATAACGAGCTTATTGTTACAAATTACCCAGATGAAGCTGATACTGAAAATAAAAGCTTTCCTGAAGGTGCAAAGCAAACTGTTCAAGTTAATCGCTATGAACGTAATCCTGAAGCTCGTGCTAAATGTTTAGAAATTCATGGAACACGCTGTGAAATTTGTAAGATGAGTTTTGCAGAAACTTATGGCACTTTCGCCAAAGATTTTATTCATGTGCATCACATCACGCCATTACATCAAATTTCCGAAAGTTACGAGGTCAATCCTGAAACTGATTTAATGCCAGTCTGCCCAAATTGCCATGCAATGCTGCATCGACAGGAAAATGGTATACCGATGACTGTTGAACGATTGAAACTGTTATATGAAGTATCTAAAAGTTCAAAGTAAATTCAATTGTTGTCCAACTTCTAAATTAATCACTTTAAAACTATAGAGAAGTAGTAAATGAATAAGCTTTTAATGGCATTGCTCATTTTTGTGCCAATGTTTAGCCAAGCACAAACTTTTTATTATGATGAACCTGCAATCATAACTGGAAAATTACTTAGAATTAAAAGCTTACATCCAAATCAAGAAGTGTTTGGGGGTAATCAAATTGCTTTGACCTTAGATCAGCAAATTAATGTTGATGGTACAGAAGGTTTAGTAAAAACTAAACTTATTCAGTTGGTTGATAGTGACCCTCGATATTTATCCCTTTTTAAGAATGAGGGTAAATCAGTACAGATTAAATGTAGTGAGTTGTTTAGGTCACATACCGCACATCACTCAACGAAAGTACTCTGTGTTGTGGATTCTGTTCAATATAAAAAAAGCCTTCAGTAATATGAAAATGCTTAGTTACGCGTAATATTTGCATAAATATACTTTAGTTTTTTAACTATATTGGCAAATTTAATTAGTTCATTTGAAGGGGGGAATATGCAGGACTTAGATGATCAGTTAATAAATAAATATGAAAATCTCTTGTTGAAGGCACAGAAATATAAAATGCCTGAGCGAGAAATGACGATTTTCGATACTGCTTTAAAAAATCATCATGAGAATCCGATTACAGAACTATTAGCTTTTTTTCTAGATCCAAATGAAAAACATGGGTTGGGATCGAGTTTTTATAATGGCTTTGTTGAAGCAATTAAATATCATGAAAAATATTCGGAATTTGAATTTGGTGAAATTTTAAGAGTAGTAACACAGCAAAGCACTGATAAAGGTAACCGAATAGATCTTTGGTTTGAGACGGATACGGCTTTAGTCATTGTTGAAGTGAAAGTTCATCATATACAAAATAATCCATTTAAAGATTATGTGAGTTGGGGAAATAAAACTCTTGCTATGATTAATAAAGCACAGCCTGATTCGCAAGATCAAAAGCAGTTAGTAACAGTTATTCTGAGTCCATTAGGTGAGTGTTCACAGGATTGTTGGGTTGGTACTTCTTACTCAGAACTTACTGCTGAAACAAAACAAGCTCTTGGTGTTCAAATTGTTCAGAATCCTTTAAATAAGTGGGGAATCTTCGCAAGAGACTTTTTATTACATTTAGATAGTTTTAATGATTTATTGGAAACAAATATGGAAAGTTTAAAATTTGTTGTTGATAATATGCAGAAAATACAGGAGTTGGTGCAGTTAAGAGAAAATGAGTATAAAGAGATTA
>NZ_BKFU01000025.1:0-47244 GCF_008980265.1 Acinetobacter sp. TUM15064
TCAGTTTAGTAGTCAAATTCCTAGACTCTGTTCAGTACTAAAACATAGCTTTTACTTCCAAATTATTTAAAGGAAAAAATTATGATGAAATTCAAAAACATTTTTTTGGGCTTATGTATCGCAGCCGCGTCATTGAATACATTTGCACAGCAATCCGATGAACACAAAGATCACCACCCTGAAAAAACAGCACCATCTGCAGTAACAATTAAGCAAACAGTTACCAGCACCACTGCTACAGATAAAATGGCTGCAATGGATCAACACATGAAGGCGATGCAAGCCATGCATGAGAAGATGATGGCTGCAAAAACCCCACAAGAACGTCAGAAACTTATGGCTGAGCACATGAAACTCATGCAAGGAGGTATGAGTATGATGAAACAGATGGGCAGCCAAAGCATGAATGCAAATATGGCTGACCGTCAGCAGATGATGGAAAAACGTATGGACATGATGCAATCCATGATGCAGATGATGATGGACTGTATGCCTCCGTCAGCAACTAAATAGTTACCCATGAATTAGGGGAAAGCACCATGAATCACCAACACCAAGAAAATAATTCAGTACCTAACTTCTGGTCTACACGTTATGCCATTGGTCTAATCGTGCTGGGTGGTATCGCAGCTTATTTTCTATTAACGGAACATTTAGCCCACGTTATCGGTGCTTTGCCTTATTTATTCCTTTTAGCGTGTCCACTGATGCATATTTTTATGCATGGTGGTCATGGGCATAACCACTCGCAGCAAAAAAAATCCGATATATCTGATAACAAAAAATAGCTCTTATCAGGAGATCCATCATGAATCATGCGGAATCGGCTTATGGTTTATGGACGCTGGTTATCATTAACTCAGCAGTTTTTATCATGTTCGCTTTCAGTTTTTTTAGACCTTCCACTGCGCGCGATTGGCGTACATTTGGGGCCTTTTCGGCTTTTATCATTGCTCTATTTGTCGAAATGTATGGTTTTCCTTTAACCATTTACCTGTTATCTGGTTGGCTTCAAACTCGCTTCCCTCAACTTGACTTACTTTCTCATAATGCAGGTCACTTGTGGTCAACGCTATTAGGTGAAAAAGGTGATCCACATTTTGGCATTTTGCATATCGCCAGTTACGTTTTCTTGGGCTATGGACTTTACCTGTTATCAACGTCATGGCACGTGCTGTACAACGCGCAACGTCAGCATTCTTTAGCGATCACAGGCCCTTATGCACGTATACGTCACCCACAATACGTGGCTTTTGTGATGATCTTGCTGGGTTTTTTATTGCAATGGCCAACTTTACTGACACTGATTATGTTTCCAATCCTACTCTTAATGTACAGCCGCTTGGCAATTAAGGAAGAGGCTGAAATGAGTAAACAGTTTGGCGCTGTCTATGACAGCTATGCTCAACAGACTCCGAGATTTATTCCAAAATTCGGCCATAAAACCACTTTTCCATAAGAGAATTATTTATGTCAGATCAAAAAAATCATAACCAGGACCATATGGCACAGGCTACAACAGACGTACTGAAAGACCCAGTCTGTGGTATGACCGTCACTGAAGAATCGAAATACCATGAGGAATTTAAGGGGAAAACTTACTTTTTTTGCAGTGATAAATGTCAATCAAAGTTTCATAGCAGCCCGGTGCAATATATCGCTAAACCCGCAACGACGACTGCCGATGCACATACACAGCATCATCAGACTGTTCAACACGTTAATGCGGCAAGCACAACAGGTACGACCATCTATACATGCCCAATGCATCCAGAAATCAGGCAAGATCATCCTGGAAACTGTCCTAAATGCGGAATGACACTGGAGCCACTCATTCCTGAATTAGAGGAAGATGAGAATCCGGAGTTACGTGATTTCCGCCGACGCTTCTGGTGGACACTGCCATTGACCATCATCGTGACTTTTTTGGCGATGTTTGGTCATCAAATGAACCTGTTCAATATGGCTGTTCAGAGCTGGATTGAACTGGTGTTGTCACTCCCAATTGTACTTTGGGCAGGTTGGCCATTTTTTTCCCGGGGTTGGCAATCGGTTGTGAATCGCAGCCCGAACATGTGGACGCTGATTGGTTTGGGCACTGGAGCTGCATTTATTTATAGTGTGGTCGCAACCATTGCACCGCAAATCTTCCCAGACTCATTTATTTCCATGGGTCGTGTCGCTGTTTACTTTGAAGCTTCAGCGGTCATCATTTCATTGACCCTACTGGGACAAATATTGGAGTTAAAAGCACGTTCGCAAACTTCTGCTGCAATTAAGTCACTCCTTGGGCTCGCTCCTAAAACAGCTCGCCGAATCCTGCCTGATGGAACTGAAGAAGATGTTCCTCTAACGCATGTCCATGTAGGAGATTTACTCAGAATTCGCCCAGGTGAAAAAGTGCCTGTGGATGGTGTAATCACTGAAGGAAGTAGTTCAGTGGATGAATCGATGCTGACAGGTGAACCTTTACCAATTACTAAACGTATCGGCGATAAAGTCATTGGAGCTACCCTGAATACCAATGGTTCATTGATCATGCGTTCAGAGAAAATTGGTTCAAGTACCATGTTGTCCCAGATCGTGCAGATGGTGGCGCAAGCTCAACGATCAAGAGCACCAATGCAACGTATGGCTGATCAGGTAGCAGGTTGGTTCGTCATAGCTGTAGTAACCATTGCCTTGCTTACCTTCTTTGGATGGGGACTATTCGGCCCAGAAGAATCAAGCTGGGTTTATGCATTAATCAATGCTGTGGCAGTACTCATTATTGCCTGTCCTTGTGCACTAGGCTTGGCAACTCCAATGTCTATCATGGTTGCGACGGGTCAAGGTGCTACTCATGGTGTGCTGTTCCGTGATGCAGCAGCCATTGAGAATCTACGCAAGATTGACACACTAATCATCGATAAAACAGGTACGTTAACTGAAGGACGCCCTGTATTCGATCGTGTAGTTGCCGCATCAGATTTTGACGAATCTGAAGTATTACGTTTAGCCGCCAGTCTTGATCAAGGCAGTGAACACCCGCTAGCCGAAGCGATTGTAAACGCAGCACACGAACGTGGCCTGTCTCTTGAAACACCAGATAATTTTGAATCGGGCTCAGGGATTGGTGTTCGAGGTCAAGTGGGCGATCGTCAGTTAGCTTTGGGCAACACAGCACTGATGGAGCAATTGGGTATCTCGGTACAATCTCTGATTCCGCAAGCCGAAGAGCTGCGTTCAGAAGGTGCAAGTGTGATGCATCTAGCCATCAATGGTGAATTGGCCGGTCTGCTTGCAGTATCCGATCCCATCAAAAAAAATACCCCAGAAGCACTTGCCACCCTGAAGGAAGCGGGTCTACGTATCGTGATGGCAACAGGAGATGGTCTCACCACTGCCCGTTCAGTCGCAGCACGTCTAGGCATTGATGAGGTACATGGCGAAGTCAAACCCGCAGATAAACTAGAACTGGTCAGCAAATTGCAGAAGGAAGGTCGCATCGTGGCTATGGCTGGTGATGGCATCAATGATGCACCAGCCTTGGCTAAAGCTGATGTCGGTATCGCTATGGGAACCGGGACTGATGTTGCAATGAATAGTGCCCAAGTTACGCTGGTCAAGGGAGATTTACGAGGGATTGCTGTTGCCCGTTCACTTTCGGAAGCTACTGTCGGCAACATGAAACAGAACCTCATGTTTGCTTTCCTTTACAATGCTTTGGGTATCCCTATCGCGGCTGGCGTACTATATCCATTTACCGGTTGGTTGTTGTCACCGATGATTGCCGCCTTGGCTATGAGTTTGAGTTCAGCTTCAGTCATCACGAATGCCCTTCGCCTGCGAAATAAAAAGTTATGATAGAGAGTTCTTTTCTTCCACCAGATGTACCAGGTCTTATTGCAGCACTTGCCATCGGCCTGCTCATTGGTTTAGAACGAGGATGGCACGATCGTGAATTGCCCGAGGGCAGCCGAGTAGCAGGCCTACGTACCTTCACATTGACAGGATTGCTCGGAGGAGTGCTCGGTCATTTACAACCAAACTTCGGGCCTTGGCCGCTGGTCGCGGCCGTATTAGGGCTTTCCTTATTATTAACAGTGTCCTACGCGCGTACCGCAAAACTTTCCGGTAATCTAAGCGCTACCACGACGATCGCGATGCTGTTGACATTAGTTTTAGGTGCATATGCATCCCATGGTAATGTTACTTTAGCATTAACCGCGGCTGTAATCGTCGCTGTATTTTTGGATCTCAAGCCAACCTTACACGGTTGGCTACGCTTGATAGAGCATCGTGAATTAACCGCATCCCTGCAGTTGCTGGTACTTTCTGTCGTTATATTACCCTACTTACCCAATACGGGTCTGGGACCTTTTGCTGCATTAAATCCTTACCAGTTATGGTGGGCAGTGATCCTGATTGCCGGACTCTCTCTGGCAGGTCATTTTGCCATGCGGCTTACCGGTTCAGAAAGAGGCATATTCTGGACAGGTCTATTGGGTGGTTTGGCATCTTCTACAGCTGCAACTGTCGCACTGGCACGCTATACACGCCAGCACCCCGTCATGGTCAGTGCTGCTATTTCTGGAACATTGGCTGCCTGTGGCATCATGTTTTTTCGTATGGTTGTGCTGATAGGCGTCATTGAGCCAGCATTGCTAAGCACTTTTGGTGGTGCAATGATGATTGCGGGAATCCTTCTGCTGGGTATGGCATTGTGGAGACAACGCCAAATTACCAGCGCTGAAAACAACGATCGAACAATAGAAGCAATGGCTCCTTTTGATCTTGGGACAGCATTCAGCTTCGCTGCTTTCCTGGCTGTCATGGCAGTCTTGGTCCCGGCAGCAAAACAATGGTTGGGCACCAGCGGCATCTTCGTATTATCGACTATTTCTGGGCTAGCAGACGTAGATGCTATTTTAGTCTCACTTGCCCGCCTGCATAGTACTGAAGGCTTAACAACAAATGTGGCTGCTGTCGCGCTAGGGCTGGCCACACTGAGCAACATGTTAAGCAAAGCGACAATTGCATGGATGACAGGGGGGGCACAGTTTGGCCGAGCTATCATATTTGGCTACACAATTGCCATGATAGGTGCTGGCGTAGCTCTGGCTCTCAGTTTGAGCTTTATGTAAGGTCAACTCGGGTAAATGGAAGATGTTCAAAAAATGAGTTAAAATGATTCCCCTTGCATGGATTCACTTTGAAAAACAATGGTAAAAATGATTCGACCATTGAGGGATTCAGCCTGGATGGTCGCCCCAAGCATATCAAGAATAGATTTTGTTATCGCGAGCCCTAAGCCGGTTCCTTCTTCTGTTCTTTGTCTAGATGCATCTGTTCGATAAAATCGATCAAATAACCTGGATAGTTGTTCAGGAGAGATTTCAGGGCCTTCATTTTCAATTGAAAATATTGTGTTATCTAAATTCTGTTGAAGTTTTATGCGTATTGTAGAATTCTTATTTCCATATTTAACTGCATTAGATAATAGATTGCTGAGTGCTCGACGTAACATAGCAGGATCACCTTTGACATTTCCAGATCCTGTTTGTTGAAGCGTCATATTTTTTTCGGCAGCTAGCGCATCATAGAAATCAAATAAGGCTGTAACTTCTTTAACCAGGTCAATATTCTGTAAGTTCTGTAATTTTAGGCCATGTTCTGCTTTTGCCAAGAAAAGCATATCGGATACCATTCGAGCCAAACGTTCTAATTCTTCTAAATTAGAAAATAGTACTTCTTGATAGGTACTGGTATCTCGTTTACGGGCAAGACATACTTGAGTTTGAGTCATTAAGTTATTAATCGGTGTTCTAATTTCATGCGCTAAATCAGATGAAAAATCGGAAAGCCTTTCTAAAGCTGATTCTAGTCTGTCGAGCATATCATTGAAGGCAATTGCTAATGATTTTAGTTCTGTTGGTGTGTGCTCAACTTCTAAACGTTCTGAAAGATGTTGGGCAGAAATGCCTTCTGCGACCTTAGCCATTTTTTGCACGGGTCTTAAACCTCTCCAGGTTGCAAACCAGCCTAAAAACATTAAACAAATCGTACCGGCTAAACCAATGTAAAAAAGTTGACGCTTAAAATCATTTAAAAAATGTAGATGTTCAGATGTATCGATCCCCACAATAATGCGTACAGATTGTATTTCAGTATTTTTGTTTATATCCGTGTTGTAGATCATGCCACGATAGGTCTTATTCTTAATTTTCCATTTAATCCAAGGGTTATTTGCTGACTTGATTAACTGTTGAGTATTAATGATTGAAGGTGTTGAACTAAATAAAATCTGACCTGCCGGTCGTTCTATTTGGACCATAAGATCATGGTGTCCAACTAAAGCATCTTTCAAATATAGATCAAGTTCTGGAGAATTTTTAGGATGCTGTTGGAGAAGATTCTGAATAAGCTGGATTTTACCTTCTAATTGGGTACGATCTTGCGTTTCAAAATGATGCATCACTAATTTATGGATGAAAAACCCCATCATAATGAGAATACATATAGTCGATAATGAGAAAATAATACCAATACGAAAACTGATAGATTTGAATAATTTATTATTCATCTTCTACCTCTAATACATACCCCATTCCTCTAATATTTTGAATTAACTTAGGGGTAAAATTACTATCTACTTTATTTCTTAATCGTTTAATAGCGACTTCAACTACATTTGTATCACTATCAAAGTTCATATCCCAAATTTGAGATGCAATAAGTGCTCTTGGTAGAATTTCACCTCTTCTACGCATAAAAAGCTCCATAAGAGCAAATTCTTTAGCCGTTAAATCAATGCGTTGACCTGCTCGTGTTACCCGACGTTTTCTCAAATCAAGTTCTAAATCAGCAATCTTAATAATATTATTATCTTCTCTTTGTTGCCCTCGTCTAAGGAGCGTTTTTATTCGAGCTAGAAGCTCTGCAAAAGCAAAAGGCTTAACTAAATAATCATCAGCGCCTAGCTCTAATCCTTTTACTCGATCTTCGATTTGATCTCGGGCGGTAAGAAAAAGAATGGGCATTGTTTTACCGCTGCTACGAATATCATTGATAATATTCCAACCATTTAGTCCAGGTAACATCACGTCTAAAATAATTAAGTCATACTCTTCAGAAAGAGCTTGATGTTTACCCGTTAACCCATCTGTAACCCAGTCCGTAATATAGCCAGCTTCGGATAAACCTTGCTTGAGATAATCACCAGTTTTTTGTTCATCTTCAACTAATAGTATTCTCATTTCCGAATCCTAAGTCATTCATTAAAACTATAATAACGTTATAAAACATCTGATCGAGATAGATTACAAAAATGTCATTTTCAAGTCACTTAGATGTTCAGTGCTTCACTTTATTGTAGTAGCAAGAAATTAACTTTTAGAGAAACTTATGAAAACTGTAGTGCGTCGTAGTCTAACAATTTTAATGTGTGCTGGAACTTTAATTGCTGGTACTCAATCTTGGGCAAAAGATGTATCAACCTCAAGTGCCACTAAAACGGTAAAAGCACAGGAACCTTGTACAAAACCTTGTAAAATGGAAAAAGATGACAAGACTCAGCAAGATCATAGTCAACATCAGTCTCCTAACTCATCTGACATGTCAAAAATGGATCATTCTATGATGAATATGGACCATTCTAAAATGGATCATTCAAAGATGAATATGCCTAGTAGCAATAAATAATTTTATAAATAGCGAGAAAGAAGTATTAAAGTTTATACTAAATATTTGCTTTATTACTTCAATCTTGACCTTTCTAAAGGTGAGATAGAATGTCAAAAAAGTTAAGTCATATACTCTTAATTGGAGTTGGTTTATTTTCATCAACTTGGGTAATGGCGGCAGTTAAAGAATATGATTTAACAATCGCTGAACAAACTGTAAATATCACAGGAAAACCGCTAAAGAGAATTACTGTAAATGGTAAATTCGTTGCACCACTTCTTGAATTTGAAGAAGGTGATGAGGCCGTTATCCGTGTTCACAATAAGTTAAAAAATCAGGACTCTTCAATCCATTGGCATGGCTTATTATTACCTGGAATTATGGATGGTGTACCTGGATTTAACAAATTTAATGGCATTGCCCCTAATAAAACTTATGAATATAAGTTTAAAGTCCGCCAAAATGGTACTTATTGGTATCATTCACATAGTAAAGGACAAGAACAAGACGGTTTATATGGTGCTTTTGTTATTTATCCTAAAGATAAAACTCCACTAACAGCTGCTGAAAAAACCGATAAAGATTACGTTGTTTTGCTTTCTGATTTTCATAATTCGACAAGTGATCAAATTATGAAAAATATTAAAAAAGAAGCAGACTACTATCAGAACCGCCGCGAAACAGTATTCGATGTATTAAAACAAGTTAAACGTGATGGGCTAAAAGCGACTTGGCAAGACCGTTCTATGTGGAATCAGATGCGAATGCTGAAAACAGATATGTCCGATGTGACTGGTTATACATTTTTAATGAATGGCAAGACACCTCAGCAAAATTGGACGGGTAACTTCAAAGCTGGTGAAAAAGTTCGCCTTCGTTTTATTAATGCTTCCGCTATGTCATTCTTTGATGTACGCATTCCAAACCTAAAAATGACTGTAGTCAGTGCTGATGGTCAACCTGTAAAGCCCGTTCCTGTGGATGAGTTCCGTATTGGTACTGCTGAAACTTATGACGTAATTGTGGAACCAAAACAAGCACATTACCAAATTGAAGCTGAATCTATTGATCGTACCGGTTTTTCAGTGGGAACATTACATGAAGAAAGCAGTCCAGCAGTCAAACAAATTGAGATGCCTAAATCTCGCCCTCGTGCTTTATTAACTATGGAAGATATGGGGATGAGCCATGACATGTCATCTATGAAAGATATGAATCATGATATGTCTTCTATGAAAGATATGAATCATGATATGTCTTCTATGAAAGATATGAATCATGATATGTCTTCTATGAAAGATATGAAGCATGACATGTCATCTATGAAAGATATGAATCATGATATGTCTTCTATGAAAGATATGAATCATGATATGTCTTCTATGAAAGATATGAAGCATGACATGTCTTCTATGAAAGATATGAATCATGATATGTCAATGAATACCGCTCCTAAAAACTCATCAAATACAAATGACGATACTGTATTTGGATGGGCAAATGCTTCAACCCCTGTAGGTAAAAAAGCTTTGCAATATAGTGATCTTCAAGCTCTTGACCAACAACAAGATACTCGTGCTCCAGAACGCGAAATTGAAGTACGACTTGGCGGAAATATGGAGCGTTATATCTGGACAATCAATGGTAAAAAATTCAATGAAACGGAGCCATTAGAAGTTAAATATGGTGAACGGATTAGATTGAAATTTATAAATGACAGTATGATGGCTCACCCAATGCACTTACATGGTATGTTCATGCAGCTTGAAAATGGTCAAGATCCAAGCAATATACCAAATAAACATACTGTAATTGTTCCACCAGGGAAAACTATAACTACTCTGCTTACAGCCGATGAATTAGGTGAGTGGGCTATTCATTGCCACCTGCTTTACCATATGAGCGCAGGAATGATGAATAAACTAATTGTGGCCCAAGTAGACAAAGATAGTGTTTCAAAAAATATTGTTGCTCAGCCCCCAATAAGTGAGAAGGGAGTAAATCCACATGCAAATCACTAAGAATTTCTTCTCAAAAACAGTCTTATCAATTGCATTAATAAGTATATCAAACTTAACTTTTGCTAATAGCAGCACTTCGGAACAAGAAAGTAATATTACAAATGGTATGAGAGTCTTATTACAGGAGTCTGGTGGCTTAAGATATAGCCCCCAAGAATTGTATCCAGAATATTATTCAATGGAAAATGCAAATGGGGGAGATAATATTATTCTGACCGCAAGAAAGAGATCAGCCCCATCTCATGATGATCATCTTAAAGAACATGGCGGACAAATTTATCAAGCAACAAAACTTGAAAATGCATGGATAGTTGATGAAGATGGTAAGGGTACACTAGGAACGAAGTTTGAAACTTTGATTGGGACAGATGAAAATCGTATATTTATCGAAGCGAATCTAGCAAAGCCAGAAAGCAGTGATATTAATTATGATATATCTGCACTCTATAGTCGTAATGTAGCCCCATTTTGGGATGTGCAAACAGGTGTTCGATATAGTGAAGATAAAAACAGCCCAAACAACAATCGGATTGATGGTGTTATCGGTATATTAGGATTAGCCCCTTATTTCTTTGAGACACAAGCATATCTTTATGGAGGAGAGAATAACTTTTGGGGAACAAGTTTTGAATTCGAACGTGATTTAATTTTAACTCAAAAACTTATTACTCAACCTTACATCGAAGCAGATGTAGTATTTAGTGATGATTCTGACTATGCTGCAAAATCAGGTTTATCAGAACTAAAAACGGGGATCAAAACCCGATATGAAATTACTAAGCGAATTAAACCTTTTATTGACGTTGCTTACCAATATGAAAAAGGACAGAAAGCCACTTCTATGCAAGAGGCTACGGATTCTGAAAAAGGCTGGAAATATGGTGCAGGCATCGAATTAGTTTTTTAAAATAATTTAATGAAAGGAATAGTAGTTTAGCGTACTATTCCTTTCATCTTATAATGGCTTTGTTGCACAAACCTAGCATCAAAAGCTTATTCAGCAATATAATTTCAAAATGAATAAGCCTGCCTCTAAAATCTACCGTACAACCAATTGGTCATCCTATAACCGAGCCTTAATTAACCGAGGTAATATTTCCATTTGGCTTGATCCAAAGACTCAGTGGTATGCACAATCACAAGGCAAGCAAGGTCGAAATCAAACCTACTCCGATACAGCGATTCAATGCTGCTTAATGATCAAATTACTATTCCGACTCTCTTTACGTATGGTCACAGGTTTTGTTCAAAGTCTGATTAAACTCTCTGGATTAGATTGGACAGCTCCGGATTATTCCACCCTTTGTCGTATGATGTGTGCTGAAAAAACAGGAGGTTTTAACTTGGTAAACTAAACACACTCATCAGGAGTTTACCATGAGCAAGAAACACAAGACTTACACCACAGAATTTAAAGCTGAAGCCATCAAATTAATTGAAGCCAATCAAGGCAATGTCTCGGAAACAGCTAGACAACTTAGCATTTCAATGCAAACTCTTTCAAATTGGAATACCAAAGCAAAGGCTGGAACTTTAGCAGGTACAAAACAGTATTCACCTGATCTAAACGCTCTACTCGAAGAAAATAAAAAACTCAAACAACAGCTCAAAATAGCTGAAATGGAACGTGAATTTTTAAAAAAGGCAGCAGCGTACTTTGCCAAAGAAAGTCAGTAAGGTACGCCTATATGAAACAAAAAAGATATTCTTTTCCAATTACCTTAATGGCTCGATTACTTCATGTTTTAGTTTCATGTTTTTATGATTGGCTCAAGAGAGGCGTGAGCAAAAGAACGATTCAACGAAATCAACAGACGATATTGGTGAAAATAGCCCATGAGGAGACAAGGCAGAGCTATGGTTATATTCGATTAACCAAATACTTACAAGCTCAGGGTATAAAAATGAGTATGTACGCTGTAGGTCAGATAAAAGCGCTGAACCACCTGTATTGTAAGCGACACAAGCGTTTTAAAAGGACTACGAATAGTGACCATAATCGAGCGATCTATGAAAACCTGCTGGAGCAACAATTCTCAATGACTAGACCAAATCAAGCATGGTCAAGTGATATTACGTACATATGGACTGTTGAAGGATGGCTGTATTTAGCAGCGGTAAAAGACCTTTACACGAAGCAAGTGGTTGGCTATAGCTTAAATGAGCGCATGACAACACAGCTTGTTTGTAATGCGCTAAATATGGCTATTCACAATCAAAAACCAACCAAAGAACTGATTGTGCATTCAGACAGAGGAAGTCAATATTGCAGCCATGAATATCGAAATATACTTGAGCAATATGGTTTTCAAGGTTCAATGAGCAAGCGCGGAGACTGTTACGATAATGCACCGATTGAAAGCTTTTGGGGAATACTGAAAAATGAGTTAGTGCATCATTACAACTATCAAACCAGAGAAGAAGCCAAAGCAGATATTATAAAATACATTGAATTATTTTATAATCATCGAAGAATTCAAAAGGGTTTGGGTTTTAAGACACCAAATCAAATGGCCGAAGACTTTTATAAGTTGGCTGCCTAGAATCTCCCAAGGGAAAGTCTCCTGATAGTTCAGCGTATATCACATTCAGAGATTTATATTTTTTAGTATTTAAGATTTTTTGAATTTTGAATTTTGTCAATGATCTCAGTATATCTGTAATCTGTTCCTAGGCTTAAGTCTGCATCTTCTTAAACTGAGTTGCGTATATACTTCTTAAACATTGTTCTGGAAAGCTATTTTGAATAGATGTTCTCATTCACGAATTATGCATGAATGTTAAGGTAGAAATATTAATCAAATAAGAATTCTTCTTAATTTAGAAGGACATCTATTACTTAATTTATAGTTTATATAATTTAAATTAAATTGAGTGTTTTGTATGAGTATAGATTAAATCCGGATATAACACATGGCGCCTAATGCCGATATGCCGAATAAAGATGCACAATTCGACAGTTTTTCTTTGGCCAATATGGTACCGCAAGCCCCTAAAAATAATCAGCAGGTCTGGCGTGAATTAGAAGAGGCGACGCGCGCAATTGTGACCAAACAAAAGCTTGATGTTTTTGTAGTGACTGGACCTGTATTTCAGGGCAAGAAGCTTAAAACCATTGGACAGGGAGTGATTGTTCCGAGTGCGGTTTATAAGGCTGTGTATATGCCAAAAACAGGGGCGATTGGGGCGTATTATGCACCGAATGATAATTCACAGCAGGTAAAAGTTGTCAGTGTTTGCTATTTGGAAGAGCAGTTGGGAATGAATCTGTTTCCGCAACTGACAGAAGAACAAAAGCGCAATACCTACAAGCTCCCGCTGACAGCAAATGCTGTCAAAGCTCAACATGCCATTCAATATTCGCATTGGGATGCAGAAAGCCAGTGTGCGGAAGATGTTTCATCAGAGCAGCTCAAAGCGTTACAAAAAGACTTTAAGTCGGGGTCGAGTCAGTCGAGTGCAAAAAGCACAGATCAGACCAACAGTACAGGCATTGATTCGGCTACACAGGATGCTATTGTGAAGCAATTGATTGACGTATTGTTGCAATATATTTTGCAGCTGTTACGTTAAAGTTCTAAGCAGCTGGATGTGTATAGGTTCAGCTGCTTTATTCGATGACTGAAGCATAAATAAGAGTAAAAATAATATGTTTAAACCTTTTATACAGGGAGCGGAGTCACATGCCATTCATGACTTGACTCTTGATAATGACGTGGACTGTGTCAGTATTTATGGCAATTTACAACTCACCAAAGACCAAGTGGGTTTAGCCGCAGCCAAAGCATTACAGAGCTATATCAATGCCATCGTGCAACAGCTAGAAAGCGAGGTTCAACTTCCTGAAAAAATTCAGCGTTCAGAGACAGGGGAAATTGATAACCCTTTTTTATAAGTTCTAAGCATGTTCCATGTGGAACATTTAAAAAGCCCACATTCGTGGGCGTTATGCTGGTAGGGAATGGGAACAGCGTCTAAGCCTTTCTTTCCAAAATTTTATAAATGATGGCACCGATAATTGCGCCAATAATAGGTGCCACCCAAAATAACCAAAGTTGGCTTAAAGCAGCGGTTTCGGCAAAGAGGGCAACACCTGTACTACGGGCTGGATTGACCGAAGTGTTGGTGACAGGAATACTAATCAAGTGAATAAGTGTCAGAGCCAGACCAATCGCGATTGGGGCAAAACCAGAAGGTGCAAGTTTATCGGTCGCACCCATAATGATAATTAAAAACATTGCTGTTAGGACAATTTCAATAATTAAAGCTGAGATTAAAGAATACTGACCAGGAGAGAGCTCGGCATAACCATTGCTTGCAAATCCTCCTGTGCCAACAAATCCAGCTTGCCCTTGTACAATCAAATACAAAACCCAAGCTGCTAAAATTGCACCAATAACTTGAGAAATAATATAGGGAATCAGATCTTTGCTCTCAAAGCGACCACCGACCCATAAACCGATACTGACGGCAGGGTTAAAGTGTCCACCTGAGATGTGTCCGAGTGCAAAAGCACCCGTTAAAACGGTTAAACCAAAGGCAAGAGCAACGCCTAGAAAGCCGATGCCCAATTCAGGGAAAGCTGCAGCAAAAATAGCACTGCCACAACCTCCGAAGACCAACCAAAATGTTCCGATGAATTCAGCAAGATATTTATTCATAATGCGCCTTTTGTAGTTATTGATGTTTTATTTGTTTACAACGTATATTTAACGAGAAAACGATCGTTTTTCAATCAATTTTAACAAAAAAGCGTGACATCTTGATGACCTTAGAAAATTTGAGGATTGTTAGTCAACGTGTTGTAGTCGCCATTGTTGCGGGGTGAGCTCAGTCCATTGTTTAAAGGCACGCTGAAAAGCACTTTGTTCAGAATAACTGAGCAAGAGGGCAATTTCCTGTAAGCTCAAGTGTGGATCTTTTAAATATTGTTCTGCCAAGACACGTCTTACTTCTTGCATTCTGTGTTGATAAGTCGTGCCTTGTTGTTGTAAGTGGCGCTGTAGTTGTCGTACTGAAAAGCTCAATTGCTTCGCAATATGCTCAATTTGATATTGGTTTTTTTGGAGTCCTGTCAAAATAGCATGTTGTAGCCGTTGGTCAATGTGAGTGGAATTGGGCAATTTTTCAAGTAGGGCTTCGGCTTGCTGTAACAGTAGTTTTTGTAAGGTTTGATCGCCTTGTTGAAAAGGCATAGATAATTCACGCAGTGGAATCATCATCATCGGTCGACTTTGGGAAAAGCGAACGCGACAATTAAAATACTGTTCATACTGTAGGGTATTTTTAGGGGTAGGATGCGTGAAGTGCACTTCATAAAGCTGAATATCTTCATGGGCGACAAAGTGTTTCATAAATTGAATCATCAGTGCCATTGCCACTTCATTACTCAGTTGTGTGGTGAGTTCAATCGGCATTTCCACCCAACCAAAACATAGGTTTTCACCTTCAACGGCAACATATAATGAGCTACCATCATAAATCAGCCGATGAAAGTCATGGTAACGGGTCAGTGCTTCACCAAGCGTCTCACAGGATAGCGCAATATAGGCCAAGATACCTAAATGCTTAGGTTGTACATATTGAGCAATGTCGAGTCCGAGAGCCGGCGTTTGTAGATGGCTGTCGAGATCATTCAACAACGCTAACCACAGAGCATAATCAAAACGTTCTAGATTCTGAACTTTCTCAAGTTTTTCAGAAATTGGATAGCCCACCGCTTGGCAATAGGCATAAAGTAAATGACCTAGCCCGCCGTAGACTGAACCTGTGTAGTCTTTGAAATGTTGCATTTATTCGCTCTATTGTTCTTGTCGTGATTTGTCAATGAATTGGAATGCTAGGGTCAATATTTAGCATAGTTTCCACATTATATTCAATCTGAAAACAGGAGGGATTTGACATGTGGAAGGGTTTTGTCGCGGGATTGGTGGTGGCCAATGCCTTTGAGTGGGTGGCACATAAATATATTTTGCATGGTACACACCGTGCGGGTAAGCCACGCTACAGCCCTGTGCCTGACAGCATGAAGTCACATTGGGAGCATCACCGAGAAGTACGTAAAACGGCATTTCACGACCACGGATATGTTGAAGGCTGGAGTAACTGGCGTACTAAAAATGAGATCATTTCACTGGCTGTAGTCGCGGGTGTATTTGGAACATTATTTTATCCAGTGTCCAAAGGGATGACTTTATCTGTGCTGTATTCTGCTGGAAACTATTATTATATTCACCGCCGTGCGCACTTAGAACCTGACTGGGCAATGCGTAAAATTCCGTGGCACTATGACCACCACATGAACTCTAATCAGGATGCCAACTGGTGTGTGACTAAGCCGTGGTTTGACTATATTTTAGGGACTCGCGTGATTTCATCATTGGACTTGCAAGAACAAAATCCATTGGGCATTACCTTGCCTCAAGGCGTGTCTGAGCGTTTAACTCAATGGGTAAATCAGGTCTTTCCTGCAAAATGGGTTAAGGCACCAGAAGCTGTTGAGAGTAAGCCTAGGCAGATGACAGAAACTATCGCTGGATAATAGGGTTAATGTGAGAGTTGTCGTGATTTGTCAATAAAATTGGTATGTATTGTCAATATTTCATCATTTGAACATCTTATAGTAAAGCTGTTGATGAGGTGATTTCACTTCATGAGCTTAGTACGTCATTTTTCATTTTCCAGTTTAACAGAGCAATATAGTCGTTATTCTAGGTTTATAGGGAGTCGCAAGACTCCCTTTTTTTATCTCAAAAATTGAGAGTGTAGGTTCGAACAAGATCCAGAGAGCATTCTAAGCTTTAACATCTGCTGCATAATTGAGGCAATGGCACTAGCTGTGAATGAGTACAGTGGAATTGAGCTTTTTAATTCATCTGTTTTTTAAAGCCCGTTAAAATATAGCGATCCATTTCGTCCTTATACTGTGGAGAAAACTGGAAGCAAATGGGGTCATTCACTTTTAATGTGTTCAGCTCTGGAAAGCGTTGTCTGGCTTGTAGACTGTTGGTAAATATGAACCCTTGTCGATCATTTTGAAAATAAAAGGCTTTTTCAATGCTGACGTTGTGTCGGTTTTGCTGTCTGATTTCTACCCATTGATGAAAAGTTCCGCAATAACGAATTTGCTCAGGGGCGGCAAAGGCTTTTTTATAATACTGTGTGAGTTGGTATTCTGAGAACATTACATAACTAAACATGCACAAGCCTAAGAAGGGAATAATGGCGAACATGGTAAAAGGATGATCTGTGTATTTTCTTAATAGGTACAGTAATAGAAATAAGAAAGCGATGCCAAAGATAAGAAAAATAACCTGTAAGTCTTGCACTGTTTGATCTCTAATTGTTGTTCTAAATAGTTATAAAAAACTGAAGTCATAAAAAAAGAGCATCTTTCGATACTCTTTTAATCATTTCAGAATGATGCTGTCAATTATAAACGCATTTCAATGCCTTGTTCCGCAAGGTATTTCTTCGCTTCAGGAATGGTGTGTTGCCCAAAGTGGAAAATTGAAGCAGCCAGTACGGCGTCGGCTCCACCTTTTAAAATACCATCGGCCAAGTGTTGTAAGTTGCCAACACCACCCGAAGCAATGGTTGGAATAGTGACACGGTCATTGATTTGGCGCATCAGCTCGAGGTCATATCCTGCTTTGGTGCCATCGGCATCCATCGAGGTAATCAATAGTTCACCTGCGCCAAAGTTAGCCATTTTCACTGACCACTCAATGGCATCAATGCCTGTTGGTTTACGGCCACCATGAGTGAAAATTTCCCATTTATTTTCACCCGTTTTTTTCGCATCTATAGCAACCACAATACACTGTGCGCCAAAGCGTTGCGATGCTTCTTGGACAAATTCAGGATTAAATACCGCTGCTGAGTTAATGCTCACTTTGTCTGCACCAGCATTGAGTAAGAGACGAATGTCTTCAACTTTACGTACCCCACCACCGACGGTTAAGGGAACAAAAACCGTTTCAGCCATACGTTCAACGGTACGGTAGGTTGTGTCGCGGCCATTTGAGGTTGCTGTAATATCTAAGAAGGTAATTTCATCAGCACCTTGCTCGTTATATCGGCGTGCTACTTCTACTGGGTCACCTGCATCACGAATATCAAGGAATTGAACACCTTTCACTACACGACCGTTGTCTACGTCGAGGCAAGGAATAATACGTTTAGCTAGCATAATTTTTTCCAAAAATAACAGCCGATTATGAAACTTCGCGACTTAGATGCTACACCTTAATAGTCGGAGCAGGTATTCTATCAAACTTATGTAAGTTTTTTCGCAGGTTTTATATGTCGGTTTATACCACTTTGACTTTACAGGAAGTTCAGGCGTTTGCAGCACCTTATGGACTAGAGGTGATGGATCTGATCCCGATTCAAGGCGGTATTCAAAATACGAACTATTTTATTGTGTGTGAAAATGCTGTGCAGTACGTGTTAACTGTATTTGAAGAGATGGATGAACAAGGCGCAGGCGAGTTGGTTCCTGTACTTGAGCATTTGGGCCAAGCAGGTTTAACGGTACCCGTGCCATTAAGTCATTCAGGTAAAGCCATTCATAGCTTAAAAGAGAAGCCGGCACAAATTGCCCCACGGATGATGGGCAAACACCCTATGCCTGCGACCCTTGAGCAAACTGAGGCAATTGCCGTTGCACAAGCGAAAATGCATGTAGCACTGCAAGATTTTCCACTGGAACGTGCAGAATACCGTGACCATGATTACTGGCTGGCGGTGGCATTAGACATGAAACCGACTTTAACTGAAGCGGATCAAGCATTATTGAGCAAATTATTGGGTCTATACGATGCATTGTCGGCAGTTTATCCGAATCGTCCAAAAGGTTTTATTCATTCGGACTTATTTCGAGACAACACTTTGTTTGAGGGCAATCAGCTCAAGGGCATTTTAGACTTTTATGAACTGAATAAAGATGAGTTCTTGTTCGATATTGCGATTACGCTGAATGACTTCTGCACCGAATACCCAAGTGTACATTTAAATGAAGCCAAGGCCATCGCATTTTTAAACGCCTATGAAAGCATTCGTCCTTTGACTGCTGATGAAAAATCTTGCCTAGAGTTGTATCTCGCAATGGCTGCTGCACGTTTTTGGATGATGCGTTTACAAGTGGCACAAAAAAATGCAGAACAAGGCCGTACTGGGGAGGATATTTTGCAGAAAAATCCTGTCGAAATGCGTAATATGGTGATTGACCGCTTAAAGTTTGTAACTACTTAAATAGGAAAGAAAAATGCGTGACCAAGGACGACTCATTGAATGGTTTGATGATAAGGGCTACGGCTTTATTCAGCCTAACGATGACAGCAAAGATCGCGTGTTTTTACATATCAAGGACTTTGCGCGGCAAGGTCCTCGCCCCATAGTAGGATGTGCATTGGAATATAATGCAATTTTAGATGCGCAAGGGCGTTATCGTGCACAGCAAGTCAGCTATTTAAAAGCATCACAAACCCAAAATAATCGGACTCAAAAGAAGCCCCTGAAAAAGACCGTACAAGGCCAAAATTTGCGTCCAATGCAAATCGCTTCGGTGGTGTACATTGTTGTTTTAGCGCTGTTGGTGCTGCTGGGGCGTTTAAGTGGATTGGTGTTGCTCTTTATTAGTTTAATGAATGCAGCCAGTTATTGGTTCTATGCACAAGACAAAGAAGCGGCGCAAAATGGGCAGCGCCGCGTACCTGAAAATACGTTGCATCTGCTTTCATTTTTAGGCGGATGGCCTGCCGCATGGCTGGCACAGCAAAAGCTACGTCATAAAACACAAAAACAACCCTTTAGAAAGATTTACTTTTGTACAATCTTTTTCAATATTCTTTTAATTTTATGGCTTATTTCTCCTTTCAATAGTTTGCCTATTTAAAGTCAAAAGCCCACTTTATGAGGGACAATATGAATTATTCAGTCGATCAAGATCCGAATCGTAGCCTGACCTTTATTCTTTATATTTTGTATATTGTTGCGATTTTTTCCGCAGGAATTTTAGCAGTGATCGCTTTAGTCATTAATTACATCAAGCGCGATGCAGTCCGTGGTTCTATTTTTGAGAGCCATTTTACATGGCAGATTCGCACGTTTTGGTGGTATTTAATTTGGAACGTGATTGCCTTTGTGCCGTTTCTTTTCTTATTCTTTACAGGTGAAAATGCCACGGCATTTGCAGGTGTAGCACTAGGCGCTTCAACCTTCTGCGTCGCCGTGATTGTACTGTCATGGGTGTGGATTGTATATCGTGCGATTAAAGGCATCATTCGTTTAAATGATAATGAGCCGATGTATCAATAAGACCAGATGACTTTAAAAGGGCAGTTTGCCCTTTTTTTAGGTCTGTATCTTTTGAGATGGGATTTATGCACTGAGATGAAACCATATAATGCAGCAGTTTCACTATTTTTGCGCAGGCTTTAAAAAAGTACTGTACCAAATTAAATTTTATGTTTTACATTTTTGTTCAATAAATCTTACATTTTTAATATTTATAATTTACATTTTTATTTAATATATTTTACATATTTAATAATTTAAATTTACTTTTTTAATAAAATAACTATACATTAATGTACAGTTATTTATATAAAAATATGTTCGATATTGATTATAAAAAATAGCATGATTCTGGCTAGGCATAGAATCTTCCACGACGACGACGCAAGCCTAAAACATGAATGGCACGAACCAGTACGGCATAAGAAACTGAATAGCCAAAGTGCTGTTCAAAAAGTGGAACTAAATCGCTAATATTTTGAAATTTTGTATTTTTAACAAATACTTGGAATTCATTCCAGTCTTTAATGTGGCTAGGTGCTCCACGATTACTAACTGCTTTTGGAGATAAATTTCCAGTTTCTTCCTCTAGCTTAATCCATGCATCGAGGGTCACACGTGAGATGTTGAATTCTTTGCAAACAGCAACCTTATAATCAGTGAGTTTATAGCGTTGAATTGCTGCTTTTCGAGTTTCTAAATCGTATTTAGGCATTTTATTCAATATTCTTAAAATACAGAAGATGCTATTATATGGCATAGTTGTTGCAAAAACCAAAATCACTAGATTGAAAAATGAAAGATGGTGATTTCGGTGAAAAATGCAGATTTTTCTTTAAAGAAAATGTCACTATGGCAAGTGGTCATTATTGGTGTGGCCTACAAGACCCCAATGGTGGTGTTCGATACTTTTGGTATCGTGTCTGGGATCACCGATGGTCGTGTGCCATTGGCGTATATTCTGGCGTTGTTTGCAATGCTATTAACGGCATTTAGTTATGCACGTTTTAGTCGGGTCAGCGGTGACTCAGGTTCTGCTTATAACTACACCGCACAGTCCTGTGGAGCTAAAGCGGGCTTTTTTGTTGGTTGGTGTTCACTGCTCGATTATATTTTACTGCCTTTAGTTAATGCTTTACTGGCGGGTATTTATTTGGAAGCTGTCATTCCGAGCGTGCCCTATTGGGTCTGGGTGGTTTTATTTACAGGTTTAGTCACCCTAATCAACTGCTTCCGAATCAATATTTTAGCGAACTTGAGTTTGGTGTTTGTGCTTTTGCCCTTACTGTTGATGGTTCTGTTTATTTATTTGGTTATTCAAGGGGTGGGGTCAGCGCAAGGCTATGATCATGTACTGACTTTAGCGCCATTGTTTAATGGGGACAGCTCTGTTTTACCTTTGATTGCGGGGGCCTCCATTTTATGTTTTTCATTTTTGGGTTTTGATGCAGTTACAACCATGTCGCATGAGACCAAAGATCCGCAAAAGAACATTCCGCGTGCGGTTTTACTTACCACATTGGCAGGGGGGGCCATCTTTATCACAGCATCATGGTTTATTCAGTTGTACTTCCCAACGAATGTTCGTTTTAACAAACCTGATGAAGCTTTACCTGAGATTGTTCTCTATGTCGGAGGGGCATTGTTCCAAGCTGTATTTCTGTGTGCTCAAATCATGAATACCTTTGCTTCAGGTCTGGCGACTCATGCGAGTGCTTCACGCCTAATTCATATTATGGCGAAAGATGGCATTTTCCCCAAAGCAACCTTTGGACAATTACATGCAAGACTGGGTACCCCCTTGTACGCGGTATTGAGCATTGGCTTGATCTCATTGTCTGCCATTTTCTTAGATCTTGCGACCGTGGTCAGCATGATTAGCTTTGGTGCATTGATTGCCTTTACGGCGGTGAACTTCTCGGTTTTTGTGAAGTTTTATCTGTTGGAAAAACAAACTCAAGGCGTCAAAAACAAATGTCTCAATTTGATCCTGCCTCTGTTATCCGTATTGGTGATGCTTTGCCTGTGGGTCAACTTAGAACGAAATGCCCTGATTTTTGGGTGCTCTTGGCTAGCAATTGGTATTGGGATATTTATTTATAAGAAATTGAAAAAGCAAAACATTGTAATTGGAAATGCATACTAAACCTTGCATGAAAATGAAAGTAATATTGAGTGTAAATGAAATGAATATGAATAAACCGACATTTGTAGATGACGTTGAATACAAAGCCAGTTTTGCTGTACAAAGCGGCAAAGAGTGGAATTGGTTAAACCCGCAACATGGTGCGTTTGATCATCCTGCTAATTACTATGAAAGTTCAATGCATGTATGGCATGAGTTTGATGCTTTAAATGCAGATATCGAATGTGATGTCGTAGTGATAGGTGGTGGCTTATTGGGAACCTCGGCAGCACTGCATTTGTCGGAGCAGGGTGTAGATACGGTCTTGGTTGAAAAGAACCGAGTGGGCAGTGCTGCCTCAGGGCGCAATGGTGGGCAACTCACACCGGGATTGGCACGTTGGGAAGCCGAAACCATGATCGAGCACTTCAGCTTTGAAGAGGCAAAAAAGTTATGGCACTTTACCTCAACTGAAGCCATGACTTTGATTGATGACATTACTGAAAAATATGATTTAGATTTACAACGTAAACGTGGACATCTAACGGCCGCAGTACACCCAGGGCATTTAGATGCCTTGCGTGAAGGCATGCAAGCACGTCAGTACTTAGATGAAAAAAATACCTCAATGCTGACCCAAGAGGAATTACGAGAGCATGTGCAATCGGATAACTATTTTGGCGGCTTATTGGATCATTTAGGTGGACATATTCATCCTTTAGCGTTGACACGTGGTTTGGCGTATGGCTTTTGCCAAAAGGGCGGTAGCATCTATGAGCAAACAGAAGTGCAGTCGATTCAGGAACGTGCTGATGGTATTTATGTGACCACAGCGCAAGGGGTGATTAAAGCACGTAAAAGCGTGGTGATGGCTGTACACCATGCTTCATTTAAACTATTAGAAGAACGTAATCAAACTACGATTCCTTTTTATACTTACGTCTGTACCACAGCACCTTTAGCATTAGATTTGAAAGAACTATTGCCGACGGATCTGCCCGTATACGATACGCAATTTCAAATTGACTACTACCGTGGCGTTTCAAAAAACCGATTGTTATTTGGGGGCGAAGGCACTGGCTCGTGTTGGAGTCCTGAACAAACCCATGACTATTTGCTGGGACGTATTCAGCATGTATTTCCTCAGCTAGAGCAGGTGGCACTTGACTTTGTGTGGAGTGGAACGACAGATTTAACCGTTAATGGTGCGGCAGACAGTCGGAAATTTGGTCATCAATATCCCATTTATGCTGTACAGGGCTGGAGTGGGCATGGTGTTGCGCAAACGGTGCGTATTGGTAAAGCCATTGCCGATGATTTCTGTGGTCAATGTGATGATTTTAATATGTTGACCCGAATTCAACATCAGAACATTCCTTTTGGTCGGGCATTGGCACCGTTAGTGATTCCAATTGCCAAAAGTATGTATGGTTTAGGAGCAATGATTAATCCGGGTAAGATGGTATCGTTCTAAACATGAACTTGTGCTGCTGAATCTATACAATTTATGTTTAGACTCAGCAGACACCGCATTTGAACGTTAAATTAGCGCTGTTCAGCTTCTTTTTTTGATTTCAACAGTTTGGGTTTCCATTCACTCATCATAATGCCAAACACCACCAAGAGACCGCCCAACAAAGCTAGTGGTGCTAAACGTTCTCCTGCAACGCGCCCAAATAGTGCTGCCCACACAGGCTCTCCTGCGTAAATAATCGCTGCTTGTGATGGGTTGACTGAGCGCTGTGCCCAATTCATGACATATTGAATCACAGCACTGGCAAGCCCCAATCCAAAAGCAATGCCTAATAATGGCCATGAAAAAGCAGGTAGTTGTTGCTCACCAGCCAGTGGCATGGATGCAAAGGCGAGCACAGAGGCAACCGCCAGTTGAATGACCGTCACCCGACCAATATCAACTTTTGGGGCAAAAGAACCAATCAAAATAATTTCCATTGCTATAGCAATTGCACCGAGCAGGGTTAAGGTCTGGCCAAAATTCAATGAGATTGAGTTCAGACTATTGCCTGTGAGCAGGACTAAGCCTACAAACGCACAGAGTGCACCAATCCAAATCATAAAATGGGGCACTTTACGAAAGATCAACCACAATAGTAGGGGGACTAGGGGGACATACAGTGCCGTTAAAAAGGCAGATTCACTGCTACTGACTGTTTGTAGTCCGACCGTTTGTGTGCCATAGCCAATCGTGACCATACAGCCAATGAGTGCACCCGCCCACAGATCCTGTCGGGTGATGTGTTTTAAATGCTGATAGGAAAATAAACCAATAATGGTCGCGGCGCAGGCGAAGCGACAACCGACAAAGAACATAGGCGAGCTGAAATTTAAGGCATATTTCACGGCCAAGAAGGTACCGCCCCAAATAAAAGTAATGAGAATCAGCGCAATCACAGGCGCTTTAGAACCGAGCTGAGTATTCAACATAAAAAACTAATGTGCAATATATTGCACATAGCTTGTCATGCTTTGTTTTTGTGTGCAATATATTGCTCAATATTTTTTTGATTTATCTGTATGAACTCTCCTGCGGTGCTACAACACGTCAGCCAAAATGTGCGTCATTATCGAAACTTAAAAGGCCTGAGTCAGCAACAACTGGCAGATTTGGCTGGTTTAAGCCGTCGCATGGTGGCTGGGGTTGAATCAGGGCAGGATAATATTAGTCTGGCAAAGCTCAGCTTGATTGCCGATGTGCTTGAGGTCGATTTTGTACAAATTATTGCTGCGCCTGAACAGCAAGGGCAAGCGGTGGTGAACGTTTTGGCTTGGCAGGGCACACAAGCACACAGTGAAGCAAAATTAATGGCTTCAGCGGCAGCGACACAAAAAGTAGAGCTATGGACATGGGTACTTGCTCCAAATGAACACTATAGTGCTGAACCTGACCCAGAAGGCTGGCGTGAGATGCTCTATGTGATGGAGGGTGAACTAACTTTGGATTTGGCAGGCGACATGAAAGTCTTGGGTGTAGGAGAGTCGATCGTTTTTTCGAGTGCCATTGAATACCAATATATCAACCGTGGCAATGTATCGTTAAAGTTTATTCGTAATGCAATTTATTAAGAAGCAGATCTTCAAACTGATATTTAATGCATAAAAAAGAGGTCAATAGACCTCTTTTTTAAATTCTACAGTTAGAGCGATTGTTCATCTAATAGCAATTGTGCTTCACGTAGGTTTAAACTGCCTTCGTAAATCGCACGACCAGTAATTGCACCTAAAATACCAGGTTGACCTTTGAGGTTACGTACGTCATCAAGGTTGGTCACACCACCTGATGCAATCACAGGTAGGCCAGAGTATTGTGCCAGTTGAACAGTTTGTTCAACATTGACCCCTTGCATCATGCCGTCACGTGCAATGTCGGTATAGACAATGCTTGATACGCCTGCATCGGCAAAACGTTTGGCCAAATCAGTTGCCTTCACATCGGTCACATTGGCCCAACCATCGGTGGCCACCATGCCATTCATGGCATCAATCCCGACAATGATATGACCTGCAAATTTCTTACAAGCTTCTTCAACAAACTCAGGTTCTTGAACTGCTTTGGTGCCAATAATGACAAAAGATACACCCGCTTCTAGGTAGTGTTCGATGGTTTCTAGTGAGCGAATACCGCCGCCGATTTGAATGGGCAGTTCAGGTTGTGCGCGAGCAATCGCTTCAACCACAGGTTTATGAATTGGCGTACCCGCGAAAGCACCATTTAGATCGACCAAATGTAAGCGACGCGCGCCTTCATTTACCCAGTGCTGTGCAGTTGCAACAGGATCATCAGAAAAAACCGTATCGTCTTCCATACGACCTTGTTTTAAACGAACACATTTGCCATCTTTCAGGTCAATTGCAGGGATGATCAGCATGCTTTCGCTCCTAGCCAAATCTTAAATAAAATCAATGTCAGTCATCTTAGCAAAGTATTGGCAATTTTCTAAGCACCTGTTACAGCTTTTCATGACGAGGAGGTTTTATGATATTTTCCAGTTTTTGCAAAATCTCTTTCGGTAGTTGTTCCAAATGCCACAATTCTTCAAAAACTAACAGGGCAGCGTAGGCATCGGCAGCAGCATAGTTAATTTGTTCAGGCGTAAGGACTTTCCTTGCCCAATTTGAGGTGCTGACTTTTTTGCTTTTCGGGAAGTTGAGTTGAAACAGCAGGGCGATGGCATTTTTAATGCCAACAGGGTTGCTCAACCCAAAGCTTGCAAAGCATTTTGACAGCTCAACGATACCATTTAACTCAAAGCCTTTTTTACGGAACAGATGAGCATCATTTTTTAAACCAAAACCCACTTTGAGCTGGTCTGGATTCGCCAAAAATGGCGCAAGGAAGCTCCAAATGGGAGGGCTCATTTGAAACAAATAAGCACGCTCGACGCTGGCCAGTTGAATGAGATGTGGCCCAGTGGAGACTTCTCCCACTTGAAAGGTCGGTTTGGACTCGCTATCAAAACCGAAGATGGCAATCTGTTCCAGTTCAGTGCGAATGGCTTCACACTGTTCTACGTTCTGAATGACATGAATCGCTTGCATTGGCAAATTTTGAAAACGAGGCAAAATTTGAATGTGTTCTTTGTTGGGGATAGGGAGACTGGGTAGGGAATTATTCATGTTATATCTGAGGCATGCTTTTATCTCAGACTAGTGGTTTTTGATTTTAAAGGCAAAATAAAACCTGCAAGAAGCAGGTTTTAAGTACAATCCAAGATAACAGAATGCATTTTTATTGCTGTTGCATTTCGATCTGTGATTGATTGGCACGCAGTATATAGCTTTGATAAGAAGGCAAAGCAATTGCTGCTAAAATACCAACGACAAATAGCAGGATATAAATCCACGCTAGAATTGTTTCCCAACCTGCGGTTGGGCGTGGCGAACCATAGCTATTGCTACGATCATCACCTGGTGCAAAAATCAGGTAAAGCATTAAGATCACGTTAGCAAGAGGTACCAGCATTAACAGCGATAACCAGCCCGTATGGTTGCGGTCATGTAGGCGACGAATGGTAAATACGAAGGTGAAATAGAAAATTGCTATATAAATCACAGCAAGAAAAATCATGCCGCCACCAAAGTTGCCTGTTTCCATGTTGATGAAAGTCGTTGGAAAAATCACGGCAAAAATACCAATGATAATCACAGCGACGATGGCAAGGAGGCAGTTCCATGCGAGATATGAAAAACGTCCGAAGCGACCTGCGGCGTTCAGCGCAGATTCTTGTACATATTGAGTCATAGTGACTTACCTTATCGTTGTAAATTAAATTTTTTATAAATAAAAATGTCTAAAAAGCAGGCAAATCATAATCAAATTTGGTGACAATGGAAAGTCATTACGACAATGCTGAATATGTTAGTGTGTTTTAAATCAAAAATTTACAGGCTAAGGGGATAGCAAAAAAAAGATGAAAGCTTATGCACAGCATTTTTGGGGTATTACCGAAGTTGAGTGAATCGTGAATAAAAAAGCCCAACCGAAGTTGAGCTTTTTACTACAACAGATGTAGAGATAAATTAAATTTTCCATTCCACAAAGTTTTTTAGCAGTTGCAAACCTGCGGTATGACTTTTTTCAGGGTGGAACTGTGTTGCAAATAAATTTTCTTGATGAATCGCGGTACAGAACTCTAAACCATAGTCACAAGTTGCAGCCACAATGTCGCTATTCTTCGGTTCAACATAGAAGCTGTGAACAAAGTAAAAACGTGCATCTTGTTCAATGTCTTTCCACATTGGGTGGCTTGGGTCAGCTTGATGAACTTGGTTCCAGCCCATGTGTGGCACTTTTAAGCCATCTACATCTGGAAAACGTCTTACTGTTCCTTCAAAAATACCGAGAGCATCGACACCGCCGTTTTCTTCAGAGCGTTGCATCAGCGCTTGCATGCCGACACAGATCGCCAAGACTGGCTTATTAAATGCCGCATGACGAACGACTTCATCAATCCCTGCTTCATGCATGCCTTGCATACAGTCACGCATGGCGCCTACGCCAGGGAAGACAATTTTATCGGCCTGAGCAATCAGTTTAGGATCATTGGTCACATCGACTGTTGCACCGACATGTTCAAGCGCTTTTGCTGCTGAGTGTAGGTTCCCCATACCATAGTCAAGAAGGGCAATACGGGTCATTACAAGCTACCTTTGGTTGAAGCAATGGTGTTGGTTGCACGTGGGTCAATTTCACATGCCATACGAAGCGCACGGGCAAAAGCCTTGAACACACTTTCAATTTGGTGGTGGCTATTTTTCCCTTTGAGATTATCAATGTGCACTGTCATTAAAGCATGGTTCACAAAGCCTTGGAAAAACTCAGAGAATAAATCCACATCAAAACGACCAATCATGGCGCGGGTAAATGGAATATCCATAAACAAACCTGGACGGCCCGATAAGTCCACCACAGCACGGCTCAAGGACTCATCCAACGGTGCATAAAAATGACCATAACGGCGTAAACCTTTTTTGTCACCTAAAGCTTTGGCAAAAGCCTGTCCAAGCGTGATACCACAGTCTTCAACCGTGTGGTGATCATCAATTTCCAAGTCACCATCACATTCAATATCAATATCAAATAAGCCATGTCGCTTGATTTGATCAATCATATGATCTAAAAAGGGAATACCTGTGTTGAGCGTGCCTTGACCCGTACCATCGAGGTTTACACGAACTCGAATTTTGGTTTCGTTGGTATTTCTTACCACTTCACTGATACGTTCTGTCATAGACACGTTCCTCAAAGACGTCAAATAATTGATGTAAAATGTTTCGCCGTAACGAAGTCACCGCATATTAGATTGCTCAGGAGGGTTTATCAATGCCTATTACCGTACACGCTTATACTTCACTAGAAAAAGAAGAGTTGCGCAGCCAGCTAGAGCGACTGTACGACACCAGTCCTGAATTTGGCGATGGGCATGATGCCGTAGAACAACTTGAGCAGAATCTGGCTCAGTATACCTTACTTTATACCGCAGAATTTAATACTAAAGTCATTGGTGCACTTTGGTGTAGCGGGCAGGGTGAAAATAAAACGCTTGAATATATCGTGGTACATCCAGCAAATCGTGGGCGAGGGGTTGCGGAGCGACTGGTTGAAGAAACGTGTCGCATGGAAGAAAGTAAAGGTGTGAAAGTGTTTGAGCCAGGCTGTGGCGCGATTCATCGTTGCTTAGAGCACATTGGCAAAATTTAAGTTTTTTGAGGTCGTTTTAAGCTGCTTTACTTCATGGAAAGTGATTGAGCCTTAGTTTAAGTACACAGGGTGAATCAAAAAATGTGCAAAGGGTGTTGAATATTGCTGTAAAAGTAAGCATTCAAAAGATTTTTGTGAAAACACACTTGACGCTACACGGCTTAAACTGTTTAATACGCGACATCGGCGTGATAGCTCAGTAGGTAGAGCAACGGATTGAAAATCCGTGTGTCCCCAGTTCGATCCTGGGTCTCGCCACCATATTTTAAAGCTAATTTAAAGATTTCAATCCCTGATCCCATCAGGGATTTTTTTTGCCTGAAATTTATTCGATCAAATAAAAAAGTGATGATTTTTATTGACTATTCATCCGAGATACGGCTTAATACACGGCATCGGCGTGATAGCTCAGTAGGTAGAGCAACGGATTGAAAATCCGTGTGTCCCCAGTTCGATCCTGGGTCTCGCCACCATATTCAAAAAAGCCTCAAACATTGTTTGGGGCTTTTTTTCGTTTGAATAAAAATTCCATCTGATTGGATGTTGGACAAAATTATGCTTTTCGTGCTGGAGGGTGTGTTAATTTCGAATCAAAAATAAGATTGAGGGTGGCTTATGAAAGATTTATTTTCATCAGGAAGTTCGCTTTATCAATTGGCACGTCCGAGTTATCCAGCGAGTTTGATTCAAGAAATACTCAAGTATGTAGTTACTCCGCAATTTGCATGGGATTGTGGTGCGGGGTCGGGACAGCTGACTCAACTGTTGGCACCTTATTTTGATGCCGTGGTGGCGACAGATATCAGTACCCAGCAGTTACAGCATGCGCCATATTTTGAAAATGTCAGTTATCAAGTTCAGTCCGCAGAGCACACCAGCTTTGCTGAGCAGAGTTTTGATTTAATTACAGTGGCACAAGCCATTCACTGGTTTAATTTTGATCGGTTTTATGCAGAGGTGAATCGCACATTAAAATCAGATGGAGTTCTCGCTGTCATTGGCTATGGCCTTATTCAACTGCAACATCCTGAGCTACAAGCTTGTATCGAAAGGCTCTATTTTAGAACATTGAAAGGCTATTGGGATGCTGAGCGATGTTATATCGACGAGGCCTATCAAACGATTCCCTTTCCCTATGAAGAAATTCCCATGCCTGAATTGTCGATGTCGTTTCAGTGGTCTGCTGACCAATTGTTGGATTATTTCAATACTTGGTCTGCGTTGAAGCATTATCGACTGAAAAATGCCGATGACCCTTTATACGAGTTAAAAGTATTTTTTGCGCTTGATGATCATGTGAGCCAAATCTTTGAACTTACATTTCCAATTTTTGTAAGATTGGGGCGTCTAGCGGTATCGGTGCATTAAATGTCTATGCTTAATCGGTAATCAAGCGTTTCCCAAAACAGACCACATCAATTTCTTCATAGCCCAGTTGTTCATAGAAGCTCTGCACGTCGATATTTTCTTTACGTACAAGCAACTGTAGTTTGGGGCAGCCCAAAGCAATCAGGCGCTTTTCTAGCTGCTGTATGAGTGCGGTTGCGACCCCATTACGTTGGAAGTGTGGATGTACCGCCAAATAATTAATCCAACCACGGTGACCGTCATAACCCCCCATCAAGGTTGCGATCAGTTGCTCATCTTTGACAGCCAATAAAAACAGACCATCTTTTTGTGCAGTCTTTCTAAAAATATCAATTTCAGGGTTGTTCCACGGGCGAGTGAGGTCACACACCTCCCAGAGGGCAATGACGTCTTCTAAATCGGTTTCGAAATAGGGGCGAATAATGAACATGAGCTTGGCATTTTTATTTTTTGGATGCCTTTAGATTAATTGAGTTTTTTTATTTTGATAAGTGTTTTATTACACTTTTCATCAGATATAAAAAAACGCCCAACTGGGCGTTTTTTAAAGCTTTGAATTAAGCCGATTTTGCTTCTGCTTGTACAGGAAGCATGTGACCTGTTTCTTCAAAGTTAGAATGCCAAGACAATGCTTCACGAAGGATATGAGGAGTATGACCGCCTTTCTCACATGAACGTGTGAAGTAGTCATTTAATGCATCACGGTAAAGTGGGTGAGCACAGTTGTCGATAATCGCACGTGCACGCTCACGTGGTGCTAAACCACGAAGGTCAGCCAAACCTTGTTCAGTGACTAGGATGTCAACGTCATGTTCAGCATGGTCTACGTGAGAGGCGAATGGAACGATTGATGAAA
The DNA here is from genome assembly GCF_008980265.1 of Acinetobacter sp. TUM15064. Taxonomy (NCBI): domain Bacteria; kingdom Pseudomonadati; phylum Pseudomonadota; class Gammaproteobacteria; order Moraxellales; family Moraxellaceae; genus Acinetobacter; species Acinetobacter sp. TUM15064. The sequence goes on from NZ_BKFU01000025.1 coordinate 31,554, forward strand.
TATCTCCGCCTTTTGCAATTGATTTGGTCACGAAAATTGCCAAGTGTGCATTACGGGCGAAGTCACCTGAACCACCAATACCATTCATCATTTTCGTACCGCAAACGTGAGTTGAGTTTACGTTACCGTAAATGTCGAACTCAAGTGCAGTATTGATGCCGATAATGCCAAGACGACGAACCAATTCAGGGTGGTTTGAAATCTCTTGTGGGCGCAGTACTAACTTATCTTTGTATGCTTCAAGGTTATTAAATACTTTCTCGCCATATTTAGCAGAAAGGGTAATTGAAGAACCTGATGCAAATTTCATTTTACCCGCATCAATCAATTCAAAGGTACAGTCTTGGAGTACTTCTGAGTACATGACCAAGTCTTCGAAGTTTGAATCTTTAAGGCCTGTAAGTACAGCATTGGCAATTGAGCCAATCCCTGCTTGTAATGGGCCTAAGTTTTTAGGTAAGCGATTTTCAGCTACTTCTTTTTCAAAGAAAGCAATGAGGTGATCTGCAATACCTTGAGTTTCATCATCTGGTGCCGTTACGGTAGATGGAGAGTCGTGTAAGTCGTTGTTGATGACGATACCGACAATTTTTGCAGGGTCGATATTGATTGCATGTGTACCAATACGCTCATCGACTTGAGTTAGTGGAATCGGTTGGCGTGTTGGACGGTAAGTTGGAATATAAATATCGTGTAAGCCTTCAAAAGCAGGGCTTAAGTTGGTGTTGATTTCAACAATGACTTTTTCAGCAAAAATGGCGAAGCTTGCAGAGTTGCCGACAGACGTTGTAGGAATGATGCCACCATCTTCAGTAATTGCGACTGCTTCAATCACAGCAATATCAGGTTTTCTCAACTGAAGGTTACGCATTTGTTCAACAGTTTCAGACAAGTGTTGGTCAATGAACATCACTTCGCCTTTGTTGATTGCTTTACGTAAAGTGTTGTCTACTTGGAACGGTAAACGACGTGCCAATACACCTGCTTCAGTCAATTGCTTGTCTAGGTCATTGCCTAAAGAAGCGCCTGTAATTAGTGTGATTTTTAAAGGATTTGTGTGCGCACGTTTAACCAATGCCAAAGGTACAGCTTTCGCTTCGCCTGCACGAGTGAAGCCACTCATCCCTACAGTCATGCCATCTTCAATAAAAGCAGACGCTTCTTCTGCACTGATGACTTTATCGTGAAGTGAAGCTAAACGGATACGATCTAAAGACATGGTTTACTCTCGTTAATATTCTGGATCTGGCACCGATTGTACCGATCAAGAACGACATTGTGCATACCTGTTAGGCTAAGGTCTAATTTTTTGAAAAAATGTGGGTATAAGCTTTTCTGATGATTTGTAAGTATTTGAAATATATTTGGTAAAATTAAATTGTTGAATAGTTGAACAAAATCATTTGCTCAACTATTGTTCAATATTAAAAATGCTCTACTAGTGTTTGCTTGAGTTTTTCGAGCGGATTGTTGTTTGAAATTTCAACATCTTGCTGAGTATTTAAGGGGAGAGAAATAATTGCTTCGAGTCCACCTTGTTCACGATTATGAATAATCAATTCGCCTTGATGAATATCCACAATTCGCTTCACAATCGCGAGACCTAAGCCACTACCTTGTACGGTTCGGGCTTCATTACCACGGACAAAAGGTTGCATGAGCTCTTCAATTTGGTCTTCTGGGATCCCTTCGCCATGATCCGCTACGCTAATTAAAATGTGTTCATTTTCAAGTGTTGCGGAGAGTTCAATAGGTTCAGCACCATAACGTTTTGAATTATTGATGAGATTACCGATTAGGCGTTTGAGAGATAAACTGCGTGCTTGAATAATGGGGAGTTCTGTTGCGTCAAAACGAATATCTAGAGGTTTGAACTGCACCACCAATTCTTGTAACAACATATTTAAATCGGTGTCTTGGATTTCCTCATCTGAACCGTCGCGCATATAGGAAATGAACTGATTTAAGATCGCATCCATGTCCTCGACATCATAAATCAGACCTTCTTTTAAAAAATCATCATCAGGCATCATTTCTGCACTGAGTCGGATGCGGGTCAATGGTGTACGTAAGTCGTGGGAAATCCCTGCCAACATAATTCGACGGTCACGTTCAGTTTGATCTAAGGTATAGATCATGTGGTTAAAAGCCTGATTGACCTCACGGATTTCTTGTGGCCCATGGTTGGTCTCGAGATAAGGGGCTTTTCCTGTCTTACTGTAATTATTGGCAGCATTTTGCAGTCGACGTAGCGGGCGGTTAAGTTGGCGAACAAGGGTTAGAATAATGGCCGCTGCAATCAGGGGAACACCAAGTAACCAGCCAAAAATCAGCTCTGGACTATAGTTGGCATAGGTTTTGAGTGGTTCACGTACCCAGTTACCATTCATTTCTGGGGTTTGAATCCAAATCCGCGGACTGGGCTTAAATTGAAAATAAACTGTAGCATGTTCTACATTCAGCTCTTTGGCGAGCTTGGCTTCAATTTGGTTGGTAAAGAATTCAGCAATCACCTTGTCTTTGACATTTGGATATTCTTTGGGGTTGGTAACGTATTCAATGCCCACCCGACTTCTTAGCCAGTCATCGACATCAACTTCCGCATCTTTATGATAAATACGCAAATCAGGGTTGTTTAGTATTTCTAATTCAACCGCAAGATAGCGGGCGTGTTGTTGAATTTCAGGTAGATATAAAGTTCGCCAAAAGAACCACAAGGACATAAATAAGCTAAAGAACACCACAAACAACACCAGCACAGTGGTGCGCATGGCAGCAGAGCGTGGCTTAATTTTGTCGAGAAACCGTTCCCAACGCGTGCGCTTTCTCTCTGAGTAAGCTTCGTAATCTGTAAATTTTTGAGGGTCGATGGGTTCGAGTTTCACGTGATTTCCTGTTTCTATGTAAGTGACATAGTTCAATGGTGACAGGTATGCGATACGCGAAAAGTCATCTGCAATTGTTCGAGGCAGGAGCTCTGAATGTTATAAAGTTTCTGCGAGTATGATGTTGAAATGCAGAAATATGCCGAGTTTTGCAGATGGCAATGGTTTTGCTTACTTTTGTCGAAACAAAAGTAAGGCGAACCGCAGGTTAATCGATAAAGTTGAGCTTAATTTTAGGACTCCGTCGTGCCTATTATTACTACTCAGCTTTAAAAGACCAAAGCCGTATTTTTCAGTTTTGAATTATTCCGCGCCATCTGGAACAAAGACATAACCCACACCCCAAACGGTTTGGATATAACGCGCACGAGCAGGGTTTTCTTCTACTAGACGACGTAGGCGAGATACTTGGACATCAATCGAACGTTCCATTGCACCCCATTCACGGCCACGCGCAAGGTTCATCAATTTGTCGCGAGTCAAAGGCTCACGTGGGTGTTGTACCAAGGCTTTCAGTACCGCAAACTCACCTGTAGTTAAAGTCACGACTTGACCTTCACGCGTTAGGGTACGTGTTGATAAATCAAGTGACCATGGACCAAAGCTGACCACTTCCATTTGTTGGCTTGGTGCACCTGGAACTTCACGGACTTGGCGGCGTAATACGGCGCGAATACGTGCTAACAACTCATTTGGATTAAATGGTTTCGGTAAATAGTCATCTGCACCTGCTTCTAGGCCTGCAATACGGTCTGAATCACTGCCACGTGCGGTCAGCATGATGATAGGTGTGTCAATATTGGATTGGCGTAGACGACGGCAGATACTTAAGCCATCTTCTACAGGGAGCATGAAGTCGAGCACAATCAGTGAAAACAGTTCGCGCTGTAAGAGACGATCCATTTGGGTTGCGTCATGCGCTGTTTTTACCACAAAGCCTTTATCTTCTAAAAAGCGTTGGAGTAGCGTACGTAAACGTACATCGTCATCTACCACTAAAATGCGTTCAACGCGATCGGCGTCGTTATGTACGGCATCTGTTTTTTCAGCAGGTACAACTAAACTCATTGAAGTGCTCCTTTATTCTTTATTGTCATCGTAAACAAAAGTCGGGGTAGTCTTGAGTATACGACTCATTTGTATGTCTTTACTATGCTCTAAAGCAACAAATATTGCAGGTAAAATCAAGACATAGATACCAAATGTATACATCTTAGCCCATAGAAAAACATGGCAAAGAATGACTAAAAATAAGATTTAACACTGAAAATAATATGGATTTATGAAATTTGCCCGAAATATGTCACATTTAAGCGGTGAAATTCATAAAACAGTTGTGGATTTTATAGTCTTGGTCTTTATAATCATGGCTTTTAGTACATATCCTTGTGGGATCACATACGATGACTGACTTAGTTCAGCAGTTGGCAAAAGAAATTGCCGTACGTCCAAATCAAATCGAGGCTGCCATCAAGTTGATTGATGAAGGTGCTAGCGTTCCATTTATTGCGCGTTACCGTAAAGAAGTCACGCAAGGCTTGGACGATGCGCAGTTACGTCAGCTCGATACACGTTTGGCTTATTTGCGTGATTTATTTGAACGTCGCGAAAAGGTAATCGAATCATTAAAAGAACAAGATAAATTGTCTGATGATTTGTTGGCACGTGTAAATGCTGCTGAAACTAAAAATGCCTTAGAAGAAATTTACGCACCGTACCGTCCAAAACGGACCAGTAAATCATTTAAAGCTAAAGAAGCAGGCTTGGGCCCGATTGCAGAAAAAATCTTTGCAGAAGCGGTTGATCCTGCTGAAGCATTGGCAGGCTTTAGCCATGAAGATTATCCAGATCTAGAAAGTCAGTTGGATGCGATTCAACATATTTTAATTGATGACTGGGCGCAGAATATTGCACTGACAACTGAACTTAAAGCAATGTTTGCAAAAACAGCCACTTTAAAAAGTTTAGTGGCAAGTGATGAGAAAAAAGAAGTTGGCAAAAAATTCCGCGATTACTTCGATTTTTCTGAAAATTTAAACAAAGTCCCATCACACCGTTTATTGGCGATGTTACGTGGTCGTCAAGAAAACGTTTTAGGTTTAAAAGTTGATGGCGAAGATGATGCAGCATTGGCGCGTATTGAAACAGAATACAGCCTTGAAACTGCACAGCCGCAAGCACGTCAAGATTACTTAAAGCAAACGGCAAAATTGTTCTGGTTAGGCAAGGTTCGTCCAAGTATCGAACACTCGTTGCTTACCGAAAAACGTCTCGCAGCTGAATCTGAAGCAATGGATGTTTTCGCTGAAAATTTACGTCATTTATTGTTGTCTGCACCTGCGGGTGCACGTACAACCTTAGGTGTAGACCCTGGCATCCGTACAGGGGTGAAATTGGCTGTGGTGAATGCATCAGGTGATGTACTTGCACATAGCACGGTTTATCCATTTGCACCTAAAGAAGATAAAGCAGGTTCAATTGCAGAACTGGCGCGTTTATGTCGCGAGTTCAATGTTGACCTGATTGCCATTGGCAATGGTACAGCAAGCCGTGAAACAGAAAGCGTTGTGGCTGAAATGATGGCTGCAAACAGTGATTTAAAACTGACCCGTGTTTCAGTATCAGAAGCGGGTGCATCAGTTTATTCAGCATCTGAATTGGCATCTGCGGAGCTACCAGAGCTAGATGTGTCGATTCGTGGTGCTGTGTCGATTGCACGTCGTTTACAAGATCCATTGGCTGAGCTGGTAAAAATTGATCCAAAGTCGATTGGTGTAGGTCAGTACCAACATGATGTGAACCAAACTGGTTTGGCAAAAACGCTTGAAGCGGTGGTTGAAGACTGTGTGAACTCGGTGGGGGTGGATGTTAATACTGCATCATCTGCTATTTTGGGTTATATCGCAGGTTTGAATAAGTCGATTGCACAGCAAATTGTCGATTTCCGCAAAGAAAATGGTCGTTTTGACAACCGCCAAGATTTGAAGAAAGTGCCACGTTTAGGCGAGCGTACTTTTGAACAAGCGGCAGGTTTCTTACGTATTCAAGATGGTTCAGAGCCATTGGATGCTTCTGCAGTTCACCCAGAGTCTTATGCATTGGTTGCTAAAATTGTTGAAGCGAAAGCGACAACAGTGAAAGACATCATTGGTAACTCTGAAATTATTCGCCAAGTGAATGCAGAAGAATTTACAGATGAGAAATTTGGTCTACCAACCATTCAAGATGTGTTGTCTGAACTGGAAAAACCAGGTCGTGATCCGCGTCCAGAGTTCCGTACCGCAAAATTCCGTGAAGACATTACGGAAGTAGCGCAGCTAGCAGAAGGCATGCAGCTTGAAGGTGTTGTGACCAATGTGACGAACTTCGGTGCTTTTGTGGATGTGGGTGTACACCAAGACGGTTTGGTCCATATTTCAGAATTGGCGAATGAATTTGTTGCAGATCCGCATAAAGTGGCGAAACCAGGTCAAATTGTGCAAGTGCGTGTACTCAGTGTAGATGCGGAGCGTAATCGTGTGAATTTGTCGATGCGCCCTGAAGGTGCTGATGCGCCTAAAGCTGTACGTCAACCACGCCGTGAAAATGCAGAGCGTAGTGAACGTAAACCACAAGGTAAACGTCCACAACAAGCACGTCCGCAAGGCGAGCGCACTCAAACAAACAAGAAGCCACAAGCGACTAAACCTCAAGAAAATAAAATTGGTGGTTTAGGTGCATTGTTGCTTCAAGCGGGGATTAAAGGTTCTAAATAATCTTTAATGTTTAAATAAAAAAACCTCCCAAGTGGGAGGTTTTTTTATGGTTTCTTTTATCCGTTGATGATTGGCACGATCCAACTGGTGATGATTAGCATAATGCCAAAATGCCCTAGCTTTCGACATACTTTGACAAAAGTCGGTGCAGGTTGTTCTAGTCTCGTCGCATAATCTTTCAGGCTCATAGCTTGCGTGCTACGACTATGCCAAAGGAAAACAGCAAGGTCGATACAGATCAGAATCGTGCCGATATTGGCCACGACATCCATCATCACATAATCTTGTAAATACAGGCTGCTGCCTACGCGGTAGCTGAGGTAAATCGCAAAGGCGATACATACGTATTGCAGGACGAAAGAAAAATTGCGCATAGACTCACAAAACAAAAAATGACGGCTGTTTATAACACAAAATGTGAGATTGCATCGTCATCTTTATTTTTGTCTATAAAAAATAGTGGGTCTCTAGTTTATTACACTTTGAGCAAGTAGCCCTGAAAGCGTCGATATCAGCCCTATTTTTAATAAAATATTGCTATATAAACGAGACGGTGGGGGAGTTTTTACTGGTGTAGAGTCTGTGTGATTTTTATTGTTTAAATGAGAGCTTGAGCATTGGGCAGCGAGTCGGCTACTGAAAGCAAGTTCGATCAAAATCATCATTAGCCCGCCATAAACCATAACTTGCCAAATTGAATGATCAGGAAGACGAAGTTCTATATATAGATTAAAAGCCATAAGTGAGGCAAAAATGAAACAAAAGAGTTTGAAAATATAAAGTGCCTGCATTTTTCTCTCCTTTTCTTCTTATTTTTATATTGGATTTTATTTCTTAACGATCTGTTAAAACTTGCAAAATGTGCAAACCCAGCCTTTCAATGAAAAGCTGGGTCATGATCAGGAAACTTACCAGTGTTCACCTGGGAATAAGCGTGCATACGCTTTTTGTACCCAGTTGAGTTTTTGTGGCTCACCTACCGATGCGCTAGAGCTTGGGAATAAGTTATAGCCAATCGACATGAGTTTGTTGTTGATGTCTGGTGCAATTGAATAAGTGATAGATGCCAAACGACCGAGGTTGGTTGCGACTTTCTTCGGGCGCTTCACAATCGCGTACGCGACTAAATCTGCTGCTTGTTCAGGTGAAAGCGTGGGTACGTACTTATAAATTTTTGTTGGTGCAATCATCGGCGTGCGGACTAAAGGCATATACACTGACGTAATCGCAATTTTATGTGAATGTACTTCGGCTGAGAGACAACGGCTGAACGCATCCAAAGCAGCTTTAGATGCTACATACGCTGAGAAACGGGTAGCATTTGCCAATACACCAATTGAGCTAATGTTAATAATATGACCATCACGACGAATCATCATTTGTGGCAAGATGTTCATCACTAAACGCACAGCACCAAAGTAGTTGAGCTGCATGGTGCGTTCAAAATCATGAAAGCGCTCTGTTGACTCATGTACCGCGCGGCGAATTGAGCGTCCTGCGTTGTTAATCAAAATATCAATATGATCTACTGAAGCTAAAATTTGTTTAGAAACTTCATCAATGGAATCTAAATCATTTAAGTCACAAGGGAAAACCGTAGCTGAACCACCTTTGGCTTCGATATCTGCTTTGACTTCTTCTAAGGTTTCTTTGGTGCGTGAAACTAATAGTACATGTGCGCCTGCATCAGCCAGTTTATGTGCAACTGTTAAACCAATACCACTTGAAGCACCTGTAATTAAGACGGTTTTTCCGTTTACACGTTCTTTAAAAAGTCTATCAATTCTTGAATTCACTTTATCTTTCCTGATCTAAATAGAATATTTGAGGGTTATGGCTGTTTTTGTATTCGATTATTTATGCTGGATTTTTGGACCAATGCAGCTGCTTTCCTTAACAATATGATACCTAAACTGCTTCAAAATATCACGGCATAAGTTATTGAATTAATAAATAATTTTAGAGTAAAAACTCTATTTTGCTTATTCTAATAATTAACTTTTATCACGAATCAAAATGAAATTAAAGGGCTATAAATATAAAAGACAGCTGTATAAAAAGCCTCAATCATGTGATTGAGGCTTTTATTTTGTAGGATGCATTTCAGACTTGGGCTAAGGCTTGCTCTAAATCTGCAATTAAATCATCAATATGTTCAATCCCTATGGATAGGCGCACCATATCTGTACTCACGCCTGCTGATAGCAATTCCGCTTCATTCAACTGACGATGCGTGGTCGTTGCAGGGTGGCACGCTAAACTTTTGGCATCGCCAATATTAACTAAGCGTGTAAACAGTTGTAGGGCATCAATAAAACGTGTCCCACCTTCAAGGCCATCTTGTACCCCAAAAGATAAAATTGCGGAAGGCTGCCCTTTGACATATTTTTGTGCCAAGCCATGCTGAGGGTGATCTTTCAATCCAGCATAGTTAACCCATTTTACTTTGGGATGGGCTTGTAAATATTCTGCGACTTTCTGCGCATTGAAGATGTGACGTTCCATACGCAAGTTGAGTGTTTCTAAGCCTTGCAGAATCAGGAACACACTGAGTGGGCTAATCGCAGCGCCAGTATTGCGCAATGGAACGACACGAGCGCGAGCAATATAGGCTGCTTCGCCCAAAGCTTCAACATAGTTCACGCCGTGATAACTTGGGTCGGGTGTATTCAGCACTTTAAAGCGCTCAGGATATTTGCCCCAAGGAAACTTGCCACTATCAACAATCGCACCGCCAATCGAATTGCCATGTCCACCAATATATTTAGTGAGCGAGTGAATCACGATGTCAGCACCATATTCAAACGGTTTAAGCAAAGCAGGGGTTGCAACCGTATTATCGACCACTACAGGTACTCCATATTCGTGGGCGATTTTGGCAATTGCTTCTAGGTCGATAATATTGCCCAGTGGATTGCCAATGGATTCAACAAAAACCAACTTGGTTTTTTCATCAATTAAGCCACGTAGGGCTTCTGGATCTTGATAATCAAAGAAGCGTACCTCAATGCCTTGTTTCGGCAGAGTGTGGGCAAACAGGTTATAAGTGCCACCGTACAAGGTCGACACTGAAGCAATGTTGTCACCTGCCTCAGCAATGGTTTGAATAGCATAAGTAATGGCAGCCATGCCCGAAGCCAAAGCCAAAGCTCCAATACCTCCCTCGAGTGCGGCTAGACGCTGTTCGAGCACCGCAGTGGTTGGATTCATAATACGGGTATAAATATTGCCTTGGACTTTCAGGTCAAATAGGTCAGCGCCGTGTTGCGTATTATCAAAGGCATACGAGGTCGTTTGGTAAATCGGCACAGCCACAGCTTTAGTGGTGGCCTCAGGGCTATAACCAGCATGGATAGCCAAAGTTTCGTCTTTATAGGTCATGTGACTTCATCTGCGTGAGTTAAATATTACACAGTCTACCATTAATGAATATAAGTGAAATTGCAAAAAAATATGAATGTTTATCTAAAATTTTCATAATGAAGTGTAAGTTTTAACTTGGTAAGCATATAAAAACTGCTGAAAACAAGCGTTTAAAAAACACTCGAACTGAAAGTTGTAACATTGCATTGAAGATCGGTTTAATGCCTTATTTTTTCAGCGCATTCATCGTATAATGCCCCAAAATATTTTTCGCTGTTTTGCGATTTTTTGGTTTTCTATTGAGGAGTCCTGCGTGGCCCAATATATTTATACGATGAACCGAGTGTCTAAGATGGTTCCGCCTAAGCGCGAAATCTTGAAAGACATCTCTTTGTCATTTTTCCCGGGTGCAAAAATTGGTGTGCTTGGTTTAAACGGTGCAGGTAAATCGACCTTGCTTCGTATTATGGCTGGCGTAGACAAAGATTTCTCTGGTGAAGCTCGTGCGCAACCGGGTATCAAAATCGGCTATTTAGAGCAAGAACCACCACTCGATCCAAATAAAGATGTTCGCGGTAACGTTGAAGATGGTTTACGTGAACCATTAGATGCTTTGGCACGCTTGGATGAAGTATTTGCTGAATATGCGGCTGAAGACGCAGACTTTGACAAATTGGCAAAAGAGCAAGAAAAATTAGAAGCGATTATTCACTCATGGGATGCACATAACCTGAGTAACCAAATGGATCAAGCTGCTGCAGCATTGAACCTTCCAGCTTGGGATGCAGACGTAACTTTACTATCAGGTGGTGAGCGTCGTCGTGTTGCATTATGTCGTTTGCTTTTATCTAAGCCAGACATGTTGCTTCTAGACGAACCGACGAACCACTTGGATGCAGAGTCTGTATCTTGGTTAGAGCGTTTCTTGAAAGACTTCGCGGGCACGATTGTGGCGATTACGCACGACCGTTATTTCTTGGATAACGTCGCTGAATGGATTCTTGAGCTTGACCGCGGTATGGGTATTCCATATCAAGGCAACTATTCTGCTTGGTTAGAGCAAAAGAATGCACGTTTAGAGCAAGAACAGAAGCAAGAAGAATCTTTTGCTAAAGCATTGAAAAAAGAACTGGAATGGGTTCGTTCAAATGCTAAAGGTCAACAAAAGAAAAACAAAGCACGTATGGAGCGTTTTGAAGAACTTAACTCACGTGAGTTCCAACAGCGTAATGAAACGTCTGAAATCTATATTCCACCTGGTCCGCGTCTAGGCAATAAAGTGGTTGAAGTCGAAGGCATCAGCAAATCATTTGATGGTCGCGTACTCTACGAAAACCTCAGCTTTACCGTACCACCTACAGCAATTGTGGGTATTGTGGGTCCAAACGGTGCGGGTAAAACCACACTGTTCCGTATGATGACGGGTGAACAACAGCCTGATACAGGTACGGTGACACTAGGTGAGTCGGTTAAAGTCGCTTATGTGGGTCAGATCCGTGATACTTTGGATAACAACAAAACCGTTTGGGAAGAAGTTTCTGGCGGTTTGGATATCCTAAGAATTGGCGAATACGAAATTGCATCACGTGCTTATATTGGCCGTTTTAACTTTAAAGGCCAAGATCAGCAAAAACGTGTAGGTGAATTGTCAGGTGGTGAGCGTAACCGTTTACAACTGGCGAAAATCCTGCAAATGGGCGCTAATGTCATCTTACTGGATGAGCCATCGAACGATTTGGATATCGAAACTTTACGTGCACTTGAGGATGCAATTCTTGTATTCCCAGGCACGGTAATGGTGGTATCGCATGACCGTTGGTTCCTTGACCGTATTGCAACGCATATCTTGTCGTTTGAGAACGAACAGCCTGAGTTTTATGAAGGCAACTATGCCGAGTATGAAGCATACCGCTTGGCTCGTTTAGGTGAAGATGCTGTACAAAAACGTACTAAATACAAGAAAATTGGCGGTTAATACTGTCGTTAGCCAATAAAAAAACCAGCCTTCGGGCTGGTTTTTTTATGTTTGTTAATTGTTTTCTAAGGAGTTTTAGAGACATTCACTTGTAAGCTGATAATGCTGTAATACTGATTTTTAGGTTTTGCTTTGGCATTGACCTTTTCGCTCACTTCAATCAAGTATTGTCCAGCCTGTTCAAAAGTGAGCGTGGCATTGCCTTGTGCATCAACAGGTGTGCTTTTGGCTTGCTGTTCAAGCTCACCTTGAGCGCGAACCATAAGCTCTGCATGCGCAAGAGCTTTGCCTGCTTGCGTAATTTGCAGTTGTACAGGTTGTTGTACCGTGATTTGGTTGGGATGGGTTTTAAAGTTGACTTGAATTGGGGCTGGTGTTATAGCGACAGGTGAGGTGCTGTCCTTGCTGACATAGCTTTGAATGCTCCATTCACGAACCGTAGAGACCTTGCTTGGCACTTTACCTTTAAAGTCACTTGGAATGACATAGTCACGCTCACTCAGAGCAGGAACTTTGTCTGCTGCTACATCGGCAAAAATTTTCCACTGACGATTGTGTTGTACGTAATCAATTGGATACGAAGTCTTTGCGAAAATGGTATAGGTACCCTTTTCAGGAAGTTTGAGATCAAACGTTGCTGCTGAGTCTAAATTTTTTACGGGTTGAACGGCACTTTGAGTTTGGTTGGGCTGAAAAATAGTGAAGGATGTATCTTTTAAAGCGTATTCAGGATGAAAAGCTTGTTCTGCATAAGCACTGAGAACAGGAACTTGGGTATTCTCTGTGAGATAGGCTAAGGGTGCGACATAGGGTTCATGGGCTTGAGTCGCAGTGCTTAGAGCAAGCGCACAAAAGAGCATATTTCTCATGGCAATAAAGTTCCGAATATAATCAAAAAGTGGGTTGATTATATCGAGAAAAAATACCATTTGATAATAATTATTATTTATAATTTGCCTGAAGAAAAAGGAGAGCTTGGCCTCTCCTTGATCTGCTGATATTAGGAGGGGATTTAAATTTCCCACTCATGGTCGCATTCGCGGCATTTCCATTTTTTTTGGGATTGCATAAAGCCTTGCATCGAAATTTTAAAATCTGGAAGATCTCGGTAAAACAAGAAACCCGCAACTACACATACGATAAACACGACAACTGTTGCAATTTGAAGTGTTGAGCCTGCACCATCCCCAAAGATCCACATTGCAATGCTAATTAACACCAGAAGTAATAACACAAAGATAGCAGGGATTAGAAAAACTAAACTTTTAGGCACAACTGGACGTGCTGCTGGAGCGCCTGCTTGAGCAACAGGCATAATTTTTGGACTTTGGCATTGAGGACAGCGGTATTGCATGACGACTCCGAAATTCTAATCTATGTTGTATTCTAATCGGATTAGTGCAGAAAGCCAAAAAAAGCGTTGGAATGGATGGCTAAGAAATTTCAGGCAATAAAAAACCCAAGTCATTATGCTTGGGTTTTTTATCAGATGTTGCCATCTTAAATATGGCGTCCCTACGGGGATTCGAACCCCGGTTACCGCCGTGAAAGGGCGATGTCCTAGGCCTCTAGACGATAGGGACTTATTGAGGCATCACGTTGAGTGGTTAACACCGTCTCTCTGTGTGAGCGCTATATTAGGGATATAACGTTCATGCGTCAACTAAAAAATCAATTAAGCGTTATCAACTGCATCATTTTTCGGCAATTTTAAGCTTTCATTTAGTTTTTCCCATACTTTTGCTTCTTTTTTGCTTGGACCGCCTACAATTTCAAGTGCATGACGTAAGCGCGCGAAGGTTAAGTCAGGGCCGATGGTAACCATGGTTTGCATCACAGGGGTTGAAGCAGTCGAACCTGCAATCGCAATAAAGAACGCTGGCATAAAGTCACGCAGCTTAATCTCCATCTGGGTGGCTAAGTCCATCAATGTTTGGCTTACTGTATCATTGTTCCACGTAAACATGCTTTCTAAGCGCCAAATCGCAAATTGAAGGCTCTGACGAACTTGCTCTTCGGTCAACTTTTTGCTTTCAAACTGTTCTTTGCTCAGTGCGGGGAACTGATTAAAGTAGTGCGCAGACCAGTTTACGGCTTCTGAAAGTAAGTTGATCCGCGGTTGAATCGCTGCTGCGATGTCTTCGAGCATCTTGCGGTCAGATTTCCATGCCAGTAGTGTATCTAATAGTTCAGCTGGGCTTAAGCCTTTGATCCATTGACCATTGAGCCAATTGAGTTTTTCTACATCAAAAATTGGGCCACCTAAAGAAACACGGTGAATATCAAAATGCTCAATCATCTCAGCCAGATTGAACTTTTCACGTTCATCTGGCATTGACCAGCCCATACGACCTAAATAGTTCAATAGGGCTTCTGGCAAGACACCAATGTTTTTATAGTACGTGATTGATGTTGGATTTTTACGTTTTGACAATTTTGACTTGTCTGGGTTACGTAGCAAAGGCATATGACCCAGTACAGGCATTTCCCAACCAAAATATTGGTAAAGGAGCTGGTGTTTTGGTGCAGAAGGCAACCATTCTTCACCGCGGAACACGTGAGTAATTTGCATGAGATGGTCATCGACCACATTGGCAAGGTGATAGGTTGGCAAGCCATCTGTTTTCAATAAAACTTGCATGTCCACTTGTGCCCAAGGGATTTCTACTTCGCCACGTAGCAAATCATTGACTGTACAAATCCCTTCTTCAGGTACTTTCATTCGAATCACATGTGGCTCACCTGCAGCAAGTCTGCTTTGAACTTCTTCGGCAGATAGTTTTAAACCACGACCATCATACTTTGGTGTTTCACCACGGGCTTGCTGTTCAGCACGCATTTGATCAAGTTCTTCGCTTGTTGCAAAGCAGTAAAATGCATGACCTTTCTCAACCAAATCAAGCGCATATTGTTTATAGATATGCATTCGCTCAGACTGGCGATATGGTGCATGTGGACCACCGATGTCTGGACCTTCTGACCAATTTAGGCCTAACCAACGAAGAGAGTCTAAAATCATTTTTTCAGATTCAGGTGTTGAACGCAGTTGGTCGGTATCTTCGATACGTAGAATAAATTCACCACCGTGTTGCTTGGCATAGCATAAGTTAAATAATGCGATATACGCTGTGCCCACATGTGGGAAGCCTGTTGGAGAGGGAGCAATACGAGTACGAACAGTCATGGCCAATAATGATTCAGAATGTAAATTGAGGTCTATTATAACGAAAAAGCCCGACCACTTAATGCTTAATTCAACATTCCGTGATCAGACTTTTAATCGGTAACATCATTGCTTGAGAGAGGCGCTGATGTGATGCTTTTTTATTTAGAGGAAGAGCGATTGCACAAAACGACTGAAGCGTTGGTTTTGTGTAGCAAAGAAATTTTGTGTCGGTGCAACTTTAATTGAGGTCATGATTTTTAAATCAGTATCCGTCAATGTGTTTTTTTCACCACTTTTTTGTTGGCTGAGCGCTTTCTCAATCAACGATGTTTTTTCAGCAGGCATTGCAATTTTATCGTTGTTTTGAATTGCGGCGCTGTGTCCTATTTGGCTCATACATGCCAAGCCGATACTTAAAGTAACGCTGTGTAAAAATGTTGCTTTCATGTCCTTATTCCCCCTCTCAACATGGTATTAGAACAGATTTTTATTAAAAGTCTTTTTCAATCTAGTTTCAATTTAACCAGTTTTACCAATAAAAAAGTGT